>CAUZRI010000001.1:0-27319 GCA_963582285.1 Gammaproteobacteria bacterium
TATTGCCACTGGCGGCACAATAGCAAATACCCCAACTGGACGCTTGAGTGTAGATACTGTACTTGAACAACTTCCTGAGATAGCAAAAATTGCCAGGATCGGGATCTACGATTATATCCGTATCGGTAGTTCAGAGATTTCCATACAAAACTGGATCGACATTGCCCATCTCATTACTTCAGAACTTAAAAATAATCCTAATATTACTGGTATTGTCGTCACCCATGGATCCAATACCTCTGAAGAGACCGCGTATTTTCTGAATCTTGTTCTAGATACTAATAAACCTGTAGTACTCACTGCGGCACAAAGACAACGAACAACCCTGAGTGAAGACGGATCTCGAAATCTATTTGATGCAGTTCGTGTTGCTGCTGATCCCAAGGCAGGTGGCCGTGGGGTAATGTTGGTGGTAAATGAAATGGCCCATGCGGCCAGAGACGTTACCAAGACCCTAAGCTATCGTACTGAGACCTGGAACTCTGGAGACCTGGGGGTATTGGGTTTGACAGATACTGATATGATCCGCTTTTACCGAAAACCGGAATACCGACATACATCAAGTAGTCAGTTTCGATTGGAGGGTATTACCATGGCATCTCAGTTACCCCGGGTGGACATTATTTATGCCTATGCTGATGCCGGGCCAGAGCTGGTCCATGCCGCCATCGCTGCCGGGGCAAAAGGACTGGTCATTGCCGGCTTTCCTACAGGAGGAACACCGCCAGTGGTCACAAAGGCATTGATGGAATTACAAAATAAAGGGATACCCATTGTCATGGGGAATAGGGGCGGCAGGGGTAGGATACAATCTACCAGGGAATTTATTTCTGCAGACAATCTAACGGCACAAAAAGCGAGGATACTATTAATGATGTCCCTGGCCCATAACATCCCGGTAGATGAGATTGAAGATGTTTTTATGAATTATTGATATCTATTTGGATACTGGCATTTACCCAAGGGTACCAGTATGAAGGAAATTTAAGCCCCGTCATTCCGGAAAGTCCGAAGGACTTGTCTGAAATCTAGTAGGAATTAATATTTGCCGCAAGGCTAACTTTTATTTATTGGATACTGGCCTGCGCCAGTATGACGGAAAATGAAACTCCGTCATTCTGGGACTGCACTTCAGAACCAAGAATCTATACTGATTTGAACAACGGATGGATTCCCGCAATTACTCAAAGGCACAAGTATCAGTATGACGTTGATGTGATTGAGTAACTCCTCTCGCCTTTAGCCTTTCGCATCAAAATTAAAAACATCTTGTAAATCCTGTCTAAAAAATTAACAGACCCGTGCAACAACACCCTTGAATTCTTCATCAGTGACTAAACGTCCATTGCTAGTACCGATGTCCTTCACCTCTGCCAGCACGGCACCCCGTTTGTCCTCAGGGATATTCAGTCCAAGTTCCTTACCTTTCAACTCAATACTAACCATGCCACTTTTCTTACCCAGTACGATTTTGCGATCTGCGGCAACTACCTCACATGAATATGGTTCGATAGATTCCGGAACGTGAAACTGGCTTACTACACCGCCACTTTCCCGGGTGTAGAGAAACTCACCTACCACTGGTTTCCAACCGTCGACGGTATACTTCCCTGCCGTCTGCACCAGCTTTGAGACCTCACGTGACTTGGTGAGATCCAGCTCTACGGGAACATGGTATAAGCCTTGTAAGGCCAGGGCGACTTCGCTTATATCTGCATTACCCGCACGCTCACCCATGCCATTGACAGTGCCCTGTATCCAGCTTGCACCACCGCGTACTGCGGCGATGGCAGAGGCAGTAGCCAAACCAAAATCGTTATGACCGTGCCAATGCACCGGGATGTCAGGACCTACCCAACTTTTTACTTCCCTGATCAATCCTTCCACGGTCTCTGGTGCACAAACGCCGATGGTATCTACCATAGAGATTTCCTCTGCACCATGTTCTATGGCCGCGGCATAGACATCTTTCAAATAGCCTAAATCACTACGGGTAGAATCCACCGCGAAAAAATTTATCTTTTTAATACCGGCATCCTTGGCGTACTTCACGGCATCCGTCACCTTTTGCATAACCTTTTCACGGGTAAATCCAAATGCCTTCATTTTTCTGTCGCTGGTGGTGATCTCAATTAATAAATATTCAGTGCCTAATTCCAGATGGGCATCAATATCTGCCTGTACGGCACGGGAAAAACCCCAAATTTCAGAGTCTAAACCTGCCTCAAGAATACGCTTTACTGCCCTGGTATCTTCGTCTGAGACACGAGGAAAACCAGATTCAATACGACCTACACCCAACTCTGATAACTTGCACGCTATCTGAAACTTGTCTTCAGCTGAAAAACAAACCCCAACGGATTGTTCGCCATCCCTTAATGTCGTGTCATAGAAACGCACCGGTTTTGTTCGATCAAAACCCTTCTGCACTTCATCGGTTTCATTCAGTTCGGTGGTCCAAAATTTCTCTCTTGGTAGATCGGTAATCATAAAGCCTGTTCTCCATGTTTCATCTTAATTGTAATGCTGGAAGATCTGATATTACGTAACAAAACGACATTGGATTATTTGTAATTGACGGAATACCCTGAATTATCTTGCTACTGCATCCCGGACACCTATCAGGTGTTTGAAAACAAGATAGCGCGAAGCAACAATATAAACGAAGGTGGTTGCCGGGACAAGTGTGAAACAGGGATAACACATTATTATCCCTCTAAATCGCCACACAACTTAACCTAGCTATTTGTAAGACTAGATTCACGTAAAAAGTTATAAGCAACTAAAAATTGATAAAAAAAACGGGGCGTTAGCCCCGTTTATAATATAAGAACGATTTCTATTCGGTCTTTATTGGAAGTTATAGTTAAACTTTATGCCATAGGACGTGAAGGAGTTGTCCTGAAGATTTGCAGTAATAAACCCATCGGGTATTACCTGAAATTTCGGATGGTAGGCCGGACGGGCTTGCAGGATATTACGCACATAACCGGCTAGCTGCCAGCTGCCGTCCTGAGGGCCAAAACCTGCCGAAACATTTATATCACCACCTCTGTCGAAAAAGGTGGTAACAGAGGGATTACTACTCCTGCAGGTCCGATAGTCATCGGTGATATGTGCCTTGACATTGACAAAGGCCATATACGAGTTCATGACTGGCATCTCGTAGTTTCCACCTAATACAAATTTGAACGAGGGTGAATCCTGCGGGGTTGTACCTTGACGGGAGACAGTTTGCGCTGCTCCTACGGATGTCGTCCCTGCAGAAAATTCTTCTGTATCTGCCATTCGACAGCCGCCAGTAAGAAAAAATTCCGGGGGAATATCCGCCAGGGGCGTCAGGGAAGCTACAATCCCCGGTTCTAATCTACCCAAAAATTGGTTAGCGCCGGCTATCTCTTCCGCCCTAAAGCTCGAGGGATTCGCAAGAATATTAAGAGAAGCGGCGGCCTGCTCGTTTGCGGAACAACCACTACCATCAAAATCCAGGAATTCCCCGTCCAGCAGCGATCCGGCAAGGTTCAGGGTCAGTCTCTCTGTCGCCGCGTAATCAAAACTGAATTCAACACCATCGACCCGTTGTTTGCCTGCATTGAGGCTGACCGAGTTCTGATCTTGTGGATTAAAAAGAGGTGCCGCACCCACTGTTTGCAGATCCTTAAAGTCGTTCCTGAAGATATCTATATCATAACGAAGACGTCTCTCCATAAGCGTGCCCTTGGCTCCCACTTCAAAGGCCGTGACAAATTCTGGCGCAAAAGCGAGTTCTTCGAAGGTGGTGGGAAGCCCACCCTGCCCGGTATCGGTAACAGGCCCCTTGAACGCCGTGACGTATTTACCGCAAAAGGTATGATTACCCTCCATGGAGTTCGGCGTAAAACTAAGAACAATCTGTTTGTCAAAATTATCTGCCTTTTGCGTTTCGATAAACGGTGCGGGCAGATACCAGCGAAAGTCATTTGCTGAATACATCTAAAAAAATAAATCCGGACTTAATACGACAGTTATAATTATGATAGATACAACAAACTAACAACCATAATCCACCCAGAAACTTAGGCAAGCAATAGATTATTGTCAATAAATTCTTGGGATAAACTTATAGATCTAAAGAATTGTAAAATTACAATAATACGATAATTTACTCAATGAGAATTAACACGAATTTTTCAGTGGCAATTCTAAAAAAATAACGATTAGTATCGGGTAGTTATACTTTTCGGGAACGTAGATCCGCCACAGAAAACTTCTGATACTGTGTGAGGCCTGCACCGGTACCCCAGGAGGCTGTACGGGCATCGATCATATACGGACGACCGTCTTTCAAGGTTCGGAATCCACGTTGAATCGCTGGTCGTACCTGATCACTGTTAGAGACGACCTCACCGGGAATATTATAAACCGAGGCCAATTTGGCGAAGTCCATATCTGGATCACCCAGGAAGGAAACGTAATCACGATTCGCCTCGCCAGCAGCACCAGCGCCCATGATACGGAATCGCGTTGCCTCATAGCTGCGATTGTTCAATATTATTGTCAAGACCGGGACATCGTAACGCGACATGGACCAGAGTGAGTCAGACTGGCCAAACATAAATCCACCATCTCCCTGTAAAGAAACCACCTGTCTGTCAGGCAGCGCCAATTTAGTTCCTACCGAGGCACCAACTCCCCAACCCAGGGCCATACCCGTGGTACGACCTATTTTTAATCTACCCTCTGGACTAAAATTAATATGACTTACGGTCCTCTCTCCCCGACCCAGTTCTTCAACTACCACGGCATCGGGATCCATCAGTTCATCCAGTTCGTAGAGTAACTTTTGCCAGGGCAAAGGATCTCCCTTACTTAGACGCCCGGCTTCCCGGGTCCCTGCATGCTTGCCAGCGGAGTATGTTGATATTTTTAGACGACGTTCCGCGGTTCGCCTTTTAAGTTGCGCAGGACTTGCCATACTTTTTATAGCTTCCACCAGGTCTTTTGCGATTAAATCAATATCTCCAAGCAAACCAACCGCGGTAGGGGCATTGCGACCAATTTTCTCCGGATCTACACTGGCATGGATTAACGGGATCCTGCGATTTTTCATAAAGGTCTCCATGCCTTGCGTAGCCCGGGTACCAATACTGATACAGCAATCAATATCATGGGGATAAAACTGCATATAGCTTGGCAGGTTGAGCAAATAACCAATATGCAGCGGATGATAATTGGGAAAATCACAATGAAAGCTTCTGGAATGTTGCGCCACCGGTATCGCCAACAACTCTGCCAGCTCAACAACTGAAGGAATTGCATTACATTGACTAATCTCAAAACCCACTTCCATCAATGGTGAATTTGATTCAAGTAGAAATTTTGCCGCCCTTTCAATCTCAACGGGGTCGGGTCTCAATTCCATTGAAACATTTAGCGCCTCTTTGGAATAAACACTTGCTGTCACATCAGATGCATACAGGTGATTCCGTGGAACACGAATATGAGTAGGTCCTCCTGGCATAATATTGGACAGTTTGTACGCCCTGCGTGTCCATTCAGCCATTCTATTTGATTCATGGACTACCCATTGCCATTTGGTATAAGGCTTGACCGCTTCTGTCCAATCATCGAGATCCTCATGGGTATCCGTGCCTTCATTTGTGGAACTGGCATGATCACTGATTACTACCAAGGGTGAGCGGTCCTTCATGGCGTTATACATACTGGAACTTGCATTGGGTAAACCAACCCTGCTAAACATGCAAAATCCTGTTTTTCCTGATGCCTTAGCATAACCATCGGCGATAGATACTACGTGACCTTCATGGGTCGCCTGGATCAGGGTCAGTTTCCCGGGGCGTTCAACCAACGCATTACATATCGGTCCTAATCCGGAACCATTTGCAATAAATAAATATTTTGCATCCGTCTCGAGAATTTGCTCAAGCATTACTTCCGCACCGGTACCGGTTACTGAACGTGTGTAACCTTCGGGCATTTCAGACCCTGGAATAAAAGGTTCAACTGCTGCCAAAGCCGACCTTGCGGCAGTCACGCCATAACTGGCTGCTGCCATCCCTGCCAAAAAACCACGTCGTGATATTTTGGCGTTAATTAGTTCTTTTACTAGCTCGCGCATGTCATCCCCCAGAATATTGTTATTGAACTACCGCTTGAGATAAGATTATTTCGGTTAAATTATTAAGCATTAATTCTCGACTGCCATATTATTTACCAAGTATTTGCGTACGGTCTCAAGATCTTTTACATCAACTACAGCACCTCTTGCCAACATATCATAAAGCGCATTTTCCCATTGACTGGCATTAAGACTAACCCTGGTTAAATGACCTAGTCCATGACATTGACTACAAGCGACAAATACAATATCTCTGCCCTCTCCTTCAGGAAACGCTTGTTGTGCATTTAATGAAAAAGGAAGAAATAGAGCGAACACTAAATATCCCGCAGTAACGTAAACCTTGACCTTATTTTTCATTCATCCCCCAAAACAATGTATTTAACAGGTTCTTAGTGTATGCCTGAGAATAAATATCGCAATATATTTATTCATTGTTCCTTATCAGAATCTGATTTAATTTATTCTCGCATATTTAATTGTATATCTACTTGAAATTAGAGAGCTATTTATGCTTGTGTATTAAAGTATTTTTCTTATACTGGCTACTTATTATTCATAATTACAAACGGAAGATCTATGTCAATTCTCGAAGAATCCCTTGAAGAACTCGTTACCGCAAATCATATCCTGGCTAGAGAAGGTGTGGTTGATTCATTTGGCCACATTAGCGTACGCCACCCGGATAATCCCGACCACTATCTATTGTCCTGCTCAAGAGCACCCGAGTGCATAAAAGTTGAAGATATAATGGAGTTCGCATTGGATGGAGAACCTTTGGATGCAAAAGGTCGTGACCCTTATGCAGAACGAGCAATACACGGATCTGTTTATGAGGCCCGCCCCGATATCAATGCTGTAGTCCACAATCATAGTCCTAATGTCATTCCATTTGGTGTAACCGATACTTGTTTAAGACCTTTACTGCATATGGCAGCCGGTATGGGTTCGAATGTTCCCATATGGGATTCACGCACCAAGTTTGGGGATACAACATTACTGGTTACCACCATGGACATGGGCAGAGACCTGGCAGTGATGTTGGGAGAAAATCGCGCTGCATTGATGCGTGGTCATGGTTGTGTGGTGGTAGGTAAATCTGCAAGAGAAGTAGTGTTTAGTTCTATCTACCTGGAGATGAATGCCGAATTACAGTTTAAGGCGGCGATGCTTGGTGACATAACCTTTCTTAGTGATGGCGAGGTGGATGCCATATTACAACGACGCGGTCCTTATACTTTCGAACGGGCCTGGGAACGTTGGTGTGGTCGCGCTGATCGACCTTATGAATCAGCACCGGGAAGTGCTGCATAATAAAATTTATCACAGAGATAAATTCAATTTTTTTTATTTATTTAAAATAAATGGACAGGATTTACAAGATGGTTTTTGATTTATTGAGATATTGAACCTACCCTCACTTCCGTATGTTCGAATTGTTATTACCTTCACAATTTTATGTATACATAAATCTTGTTAATCCTGTCTATTTTATATTTTTCTTTTGGTTACTAGCTTTGCCAGTTTGTCGGATTATTAAAGCCCCGTCATTCTGGAAAGTCCATAGGACTTGTCCGGAATCCATGCTGATTTGAACAACGGCTGGATTCCCGCCTTCGCGGGAATGACGTACGAGAAATCTCCACCCCACACATATTCAATACATCCTGTTTATCTTGTAAATCCTGTCTATTTTATATTTTTCTTTTGGATACTAGCTTTGCCAGTTTGGCGGATAATTAATGCCCCGTCATTCCAGAAAGTCCGTAGGACTTGTCCGTAATCCACACTGGTTTGAACAACGGCTGGATTCCCGCCTGCGCGGGAATGACGTATGAGGGATATCCTCACCCCTCACATATTCAATACATCTTGTTAATACTGTTAATCCTGTCTATTAATTGATTGGATACTGGTATTTACCCAGAGGCACAAGGCGCTAGAAAAACGAGATGAAGCTACTATTACTGTTTCGTTATATATCAATGGCCAGTGGCGATCGCTACCAGTTTTACTAGATCAACAGGGGCTTCGTTACCGCGCCATACAATATGCAGGTCGGGCCGCAATAAGAACAATTCATAACCCTCATAAACCTCTACTGCGTGGGGATCATCCAGGGATAAGGTTTCAAATGGTGCGCCTTGTTTTTCAAACTCTGAAATCAAGGCTGATAGATCTTCCCGTCCATTTTCAAATCTGAGTAAAATATACCCCTTACCTAGATGGTCATGTATCGCGGTTCCATCCTTGAGCCAGACATGTGGAAGTCGAAAACCTGGCCATGTGGTGGGGATATAATCAGGATTATCTGCATCAGGTCCTTCACCATCCGCCGGCCAGATTAACGGTGAATTAATATAACGATAACCGGCCTCTATACCAAGGATCTCATTGGTTTTTCGTTGCTCTGTATTAGCAATCTCGGCAACATTGGCACGGATCTCTGCACCTTCTGGGGTATTGTCACGGATTTCAGGACGCCAAGCAGAGCGCCATTTCCGCCGACCGGAATTTGCCCTGCCCGATGCCACAACATTTCTTATGCCAATCTGACGGCGTTCTGTCTCATAAGAGGTCAACAGATTTTCTCCTCCCCAACCTGCGAGCATTCCCTGTAATTTCCAGGCGAGATCAATTACATCGCCTGCACCAGTATTCATTCCCAGGCCACCGGTAGGGATGACTAGATGTGCAGCATCACCAGCTATTAAGACTCGACTCTCACTATATCTATCTGCTACCAATAATTTTTGGGTCCACTTACCGATGTACAGGGTTTCATATTCGATCGGCATACCCACTAACTTTTCAAATAGTCCAGGCATTTCAGATTCGTCCTCTACTACGGCATGCAGTGTAAAATGTTTGGTATCATCCTGGACGATGATAAAACCCGCCTGGTCATCACAAACATGGTAATGTCGGCCCTTACCGATAGGAATTCGTTCATACAGATCATCACACCTGAACAACGCCTGGTGCAAAGACAACATATCCCCTTCACCTGAAAACTTTATTCCCAGCTGTTTTCTCACTGGACTTGCTGCCCCGTCACAACCCACAAGATAATCACCTCTTATGGTCTCTTCGGATCCATCAGCGCCTTTCACATAGGCAACCACTTGATCCCCATTGTCTTCAAAACGAATAAATTCACTACCAAACCGTACATCAATAAATTCATTACGTTCCGCAATACGCTTCAACAACGGTTCGAGGGTATATTGGGAAATAAGCTGATAAGGTTCGAGTGTGCGAGTACCATCATTGTGAGCAGCAATATCTTCCTTACAATCCTTTACTGAACCATAAGGCAATCGCAAGATAGGTTCATCCACCAGACTGGTTACCACAAAAACATCCATTGGGCATTCTGCAGGGAGACCCGCTGCACGGATTTCATCCACTATGCCAAGTCGTCGGTAAATCTCCATAGTCCTGGCATTACAACGCTCCATCTTTGGCAGGCCTGAAGGTGCATCATTGCGTTCAAGTAAGATACAACGTACACCGAGGTGACCCAAAGCAATAGAAAGTGTAAGACCTACAGGTCCCGCACCGACAATTATTACTTGTGTATCTGCCATTTATTTAATCGTCACTATTTTCAGAAATAAATTTATAGATTAAAAAAAATAACCGGGACAGTGTTACCTGGCCCGGTTATTTAATTTAACACTTGAAACTGTATCTCAACTCAAAGGCGGTAGCGTTGCCTTCTCTGCCTCATAGGATGGCGCCATATGTGATTCCAGTCCCTTTTCAGAAAGAGCATCTGCAAAAATAGTTCGCACTTCCTGACTCTCATCAGCGTAATCAATCTGATGACCACCAATACGTTTACTAATCCACGCTTTAGGGACACCTTGAGCGTTGCGGATAGCTACACCTTCATACTTGAATGCCAGATAACGTGCCGGCGTGGTACCAGTATTAAAATGTTGATGGAACCACATATTAGGTGGTGTAATCAGCGTACCTGGATGCCAATCATAACGTATGGGTTCCTCGCCTTCAGGCCACATAAGGGAATAACCAGTTCCGGCAAGTAAAATCACATGGGCACCAGGACCATGGGCGTGGGCCTTCTTATAGGTGCCCACAGGAAACTGAGAGATATGCGTATTCATGGAACTCTTGGCCATGTTGAAACGAATATGCCCACCACCAGCACCGCGCTCTTTAGCCTCGATTAAAGGTAGGTTCACCGCATCAGTAACAAAATTTGTTTCGAGCAACAGTCCATCGACCTCTTCCTTGGGTGCGAAGTAATCAGGCTCTCCTGAAAAGCGTCCTTTGAAATCATAAGCTGTATTGAATATAAATTCAGGGTCTTCAAGAACATTCATAATTGGCGGTAAATTAGTAACTGCGACAAATCTGACCTTTTCTGTTCCTGAACCATTGTAGTGTTGATGCATGGTATTTAAGGGTATTGAAAACATCGCCCCTGCCTGCCATTCAAAGGATACCTTCTCGCCGGCATCGTTCCAGACTTCCGTAGACCCACGACCACTAAGGATCATAATCATCTCTTCATAGAGCTGTCGTTGGGCGGTTAATTTTTCTCCCGGGTCAATCTCACATAGATAACAATCATTGGAGGTCCTGGAAGCATCATGATTAATGTAGACCCCATGTCCATTTCTTCTGGCCCAGGGCTTTAATTCAACTGTATTCAGGTCTTCTTGATAGATCCCGTCAATAATATCCAGTCCCTCGTTTTTTACCCAACGGGTATAGGGGGTTTCTTTTTCTTTTGCGAATTTTTTGGCAGTCTCTTCAGAGACAATTGCGTCTTTGGCCATTAGTACTTCCTCATCTATCTGGTTTAGCGGTGAATACGATACCTTTAGGGCTGGAATCACCCGGATTTCGTGTTATTTAAAATCGATCCCGTTCAGGACAACATTAGTTTTTATGCGGAATATCTCTGGGAAGACATAATCAACCTGGATAATTATATCCCTAACACCTATTTGCAGCAAGGCAGACTCCTTTGGATCTGCCATTTTTTCATAGAAAAACACGCTTTCCTGGGATCTGAATTTCTTTTAACCTTTTCCTAGTCAGGTAAGGCGAAGACATATATAGCATTGTGTCCACGCACTGCTTTTACATCACTTACCATACCTACAACACTGGAGGTTGCCGAGAGGCCATCACCAGTCAAAATAGCAATATATTGTTTGCCATCTACCATGTAGGTAATGGTGCTGGTCTGGATAATGCCCGGTACCATGGTATCCCAAAGAATTTCACCATTGTCTGCATCAAAGACATGGAGGGTGCCAGTAATGTCACCCCAGACTACCAGATCACCTGCTGTCAATAACACCGCACCGTTGCCAGGTGCCCGTTGAGTATGTATATGAACGACTTCACCGGTAGACATATCGACTTTCGCCAAACCGGCAAACGCATTAGGATCAGCGCCATCACGAAGATGGGATGTTCGTACATGGCCATTTACCGTATTGAGTCTTCCGATCCTGGAGACACAAATATCGTGGTATGGAACGTAGAGTGAATTATTACCAGGATGGTAAGCCATAGGCCAGTAACCCTTGGTATTCTGAAAACAGGTAGTGTGTTGTTCGCCTTCACGGGTCAAGATCTTATCACGGCTGATAAATGTCTGACCCGTTTCCACATCGATATCAGCGATATGAAAATCCGGGGTATCGTGAGGGAAAGGGATGGTCCATAAAAATGTGCCATCGTTTCTATCCAGCACCCACAGCCCTCCGGGTTCACCCACCGAGACCACCATGTCTCTCTCTTGTCCACGGGCAATATTGGGATTAATCCATTTCACCTGATTTGGATCTGGATTAAATGTGGAGCGAAACAGTATCCTTTCGTGGGTATGATCCGAATCCCAATCGTCTCCAGGGAGATGTTGATAATACCAGGCCAACTCTCCGGTATCGGGATCCAATGCCAGGGTGGAATTACTATAAAGTTCAGACGGCGTTGAAAGTGATACATCAAATGGCTTGCCATTATGTCGTTTAATACGGGTATGGGGCGCCGGGTTGGCGGTGCCCCAATAGATTAAATTTCTCTCAGGATCAAAACTTCCCGGCAAACCCCAGGGTGATGCCAGTCGCAAGTCATCGTCCATACTCCCCCAGGTATCACCACCGGGTTCACCGGTTCCGGCCGGAACAAAAAAACGCCAGACCTCTTTTCCTGTTAATGCATCGTGGGCAAGAATATAACAATACTTACGGGTATCCCCACAATTTCGACCGGTAATGACCTTGCCCTTAACCACCGAAGGACCTGTAGTATGTTGTGTATTGGTTTTATAGTCATGGGCAAATGTTTCCCACCTGAGCATGCCTGTTTTTGCGTCCAGGGCAATCACGTATCCATCGGCCGCTGAGTGATAGATCATGTCATCATAAATGGCCAATGTGCGCGCACGGCCTACGGCATTTTGATGGTCATCTATATCCGCTGGTAGTTCTCTTTTGTATTCCCAAATCAATTCGCCGGTTTTGGCATTCACCGCCTGGATAACAGACCGAGGGTTGGCAACAAACATTATGCCTTTGTAAACCAGGGGGATATTTTCCTGGGTACCATCATGCATGTCATGAGACCAGACCATTTGTAGTTGGTCGACATTATTACGATTGATTTGATCTAGGGGGCTGAAACGCTGATTGTCATAGGTACGGCTGTACATTAGCCAGTCACCGGAATCAGGGTGTAGTAATGTTTCATCCGTAACTGGTTCGAATGATTCCATTTGTGCCTGGCTGGCAATACTCAACATCATGATTAAAATTGGAATAATATTTTGTATGAACTTATGCATGACTTTCTCCCGCCCGTGATGTTATTTTTATTATTTTAGTTCAACTATTGAAAAAAATACTTTGGCTAATTACCCAGCGCAAACACATTAATTGAGTTATGACCACGTACTGGCTTTAGTTCTTTGATCACACTCAATGGACCGGAGGTCCCTGCCGCCCCATCACCGGTTAATACAGCCATATACTGTTTACCGTCTACTGCGTAGGTAATAGTACTGGTCTGTATTATCCCGGGTAACTGTGCATCCCACAGGATCTCGCCATTGTCTGCATCAAAGGCAAACATCGTACCGGTCATGTCCCCCCAAAACACCAGGTCACCGGCCGTGAGTAATACTGCACCGTTACCGGGGTTACGTTGGGTATGCAAATGTCGGACTTCACCCGTCACCATGTCTATCTTTGCAAGACCGGCAAAGGCATTGGGATCAGAACCCTCACGGGGATGGGTGATCCGGCTATGGCCATTGGCGATACTCATGTTACCCGTGCGGGTGACACAGGAATCATGATACGGCACATACAGGGCATTTTTTCCGGGATGATAGGCCATGGGCCAATAACTCTTGGTATTCTGGTAGCAGGTGGTATGTGATTCACCCTCACGGGTCAGTACCTTGTCACGGCTAATAAAAGTCTGCCCCGTTTCAATATCTATGTCAGAGATATGAAAATCCGGTGTGTCATAGGGGAATGGCAGGGTCCATAGGAACTGTCCATTACCCCGATCCAGCACCCACACCCCGCCTGGTTCGCCAACGGATACCACCATGTCCCTATCTTCACCCCGGGTGATATTTGGGTTAATCCATTTAACCTCATTGGCATCCGGGTTAAATTCTGATCTGATTAATATTCTTTCCTGGGTATGATCCGAATCCCAATCATCCCCGGCTAAATGTTGGTAATACCAGGCAAGTTCACCTGTATCAGGATCCAGCGCCAGGGTTGAATTACTGTAGAGTTCAGACGGTGTCGAAAGAGGGACGGCGAAAGGTTTGCCATCATGGCGTTTGATGCGCGTATGGGGACTGGGATTTGCCGTACCCCAGTACACTAAATTTCGCACCGGGTCATAACTACCCGGTAGTCCCCAGGGTGATGCCAGTCGCCGTTCTACGGCCATCTCTCCCCAGGTATCGCCACCCGGCTCACCGGGCGCTGCGGTAGTGTAAAACCGCCAGACCTCTTTACCCGTTAAAGCATCGTGTGCGGCAATATAACAACCTGGGCGGCTGTCCCCGCAATTCCGACCGGTAATCACCTTGCCCCGTGCCACCATGGGACCGGTGGAATGGGCAGTGCCGTTATGGTAATCATGGGCCATCGCCTCCCACGTCAACTCCCCGCTACGGGCATCCAATGCAACCAGATAACCGTCGGGTGTGGCATAGTAAATCAGGTTTTGATATATGGCCACGGTTCGGTTACGACCGATTGAGGCAACATAATCCCCTAGGTCATCGGGTAGCGTTCGGTTATATTCCCAGATTAATTCACCATTCGTGGCATTGATGGCCTGGACCACAGATTGGGGGTTAACCACGAACATGACGCCCTTATACACTATGGGGATATTCTCCTGGGGACCCGCATACATATCCCGTGTCCATACCAATTCAAGCTGGTCTATATTTTCACGATTTATTTGATCCAGCGGGCTGAAACGCTGGTTGTCATAGGTGCGGCTGTACATGAGCCAGTCGCCGGGATCGGGATTGAGTAATATTTTATCGGTCACCGGTTCAAAAGGTTCCATCTGCGCCTGAGAGGTGGCACTAATAACCAGAAATGATATTGAGATTATAATAAATATTACCTTATGCATGACTGCCTCCCATCTGTAATAATCTTTTTTTAATTACTATGAATTAACCGTTAATAAGTATTACCGATATTTAGCATAATCACCAACATAGGTATATGAACCTATATCAAACACGATATTTTTTTGTTCAGGCGAGTCCCGAGCCTTTCGAAAAACGGAATTTACACGAAGTTTGCCGCTTCACGACCGCGCATTTAAGAAAGGCGAGAACGATGCATGAGCAATAAAGAGCAATCTTGATACAGGTTCACAAAAAAAATCTCGGGGACATTGCTGGCCCCGAGATGATAGTTTTAAAACAGACTAACGGAATTTATCTGAACTTGTAGTTAAATCTCAGGCCGTAGGTCATGAAGTTACCCGGAGATACCCTTACCGAGGCATATCCATTGGGTATGGCATCAAACTCCGGGTTGTAGGACTCCTTGGCCTCGAAGATGTTATTAGCATAGCCAGTCAAGGACCATACACCACCAGCATCCCTGATACCGGTAGAGATATTCATATCACCGTGGGTGTCAAAACCGACGACCTGACTAAAACTGTCACGGGCGACGATTAAACCATCGGAATAGTAACTCTTGGTATTAAAAAAGAGCTGATACTGATCCATAAACGGTAGGGAATAGCGAGTGGAAAGTACGAATTTCCAGTCTGGGGTACGGGGGGCTTGTGCGCCCGAACGATCCAGTGTTTCATAGCCCGGACTTTCTTTGTCTATATCACAGGGAATGAGATCCATGCCTAGGCCCAATACGGTATTAAACTTCTCTTCAAAGTTACAGGTTGATCCCTGAAAGTCCATCACCACGCCATCCATAATGGCACCGCTCATATTGAGTTCTAGATTGTCCGAGACTGCCGCCGTCAGGCCAAACTCAATCCCTTCCACCCGTTGCTTACCAGCGTTGGTGGCAACAGAGGTTGAATCCAGATTAGAGATTGGCGCGAGACCAGACAATTGCAGGTCAGTAAAATCAGTACGGAAGATGGTAATATCGTAGCGGCCGCGGCCATCCCATAATGTTCCCTTGGAACCAAATTCCCAGGTCTGGGCTGTTTCTGCCTCGAACTTTAACTCATCCACATTGGCAGGCAGGGTGGATTGTCCGGTATCAAAGCCAGCGGCCTTGGAGGCCTTGGCCCAGCGTGCGAAAAGGGAATGGTTACCCGCTCTGTAACGCAGGGTGACCTGCGGGTCAAAGCCGGGATCGGTAAAAGTGTCAACGATTGGAGCGCCGTCATCAGTTTCCTTGCCGAGACGGTACGCGTAATCCGGGGCGGACAGGCCGACCGGTCTAGCCACGGCTCCCATCCAGTTCGGCGGCACCCTTCTTTTATCCGATGATTTGACTTTGCCATCATAGCCCAGAGCCCAGAGATTGGTCATATCCACAGGACCATCAACAAAAATCCTGGCGTCATCTGCAGAAACTCGATATGCGTTAGAATGCATGGTACTGGGGTCGTCGGTATCCACCGACGCGTCACAGGCAGTGATATGCGCCAGAGTCAGATCAGCGCCCGCGGCACCGGCCCTAATACCTTTATCAATGGTATCCAGGAACCGCACGTCACAAGGTGCAATATCAAATACATATTGGGCCCCAAAGCCGGTGATATATACATCTTTTTTGACCGATTGGTAACGGCCACCCACGTCTAAGGAGGCCCTATCATCAAGGAAATTTAAGGTCACTGTCCCAAAGGCATTGGACCATGACGCATCTTCCCAACCATAATTAAGTCGCTGGGCGCGGCGCACAGTGGCATTAAGACTGGAGGATATGAAATCTTTGCCGTTCTCCTGGTAGGAGCCGCCTACCATCCATTCAATCGTGCCGCCGGTGGGTGAGGTCACACGGATTTCCGTGCTCCACTGGTCAAACTCCTCCTGGCGGGCCTGGTTATTAAAGGAGAAAGGTGCACCGTTATTATCACGGATATTATTTCGCACAAAGGCGTTAAAGCCGCTGGTAGAATTTATCTCGATACCATTATCAAAGTTATAAACAAGCTCTAACACCGAGCCCCAGCTATCAGTATAGTCCTTACCACCGTGACCACCCATGGCCAAACCAGTCTGTGGTCCACTTCTCGTCATATCTTTATCTTGTGACAAAAAGTTTTCTGCAACCTCACGTTGGTCAATATTACCGATATCATGGTCATTAGCGCGGGTACGGATGTTCAATGGCGGGGTAAGGTATACGCTGCCGTTCTCGTCGCCGTTGGTCCAACCAACGTTGTCCCCAAAACAGTCATCAGTAATAGGGTTAGCAAATGGCACATCAAAACCTTCGCCTGCAAATGGGGTTGCATCGGCATTAGTGTAGACTGACGTTGAGGAACCTATGTTATTTTTGGTGTCACTTCGAGGCTTGCTCCCGATACCGCCTCGGCCCCAGATTGGGTCACCTGGGGTAATACAACCCGTCAGAGCCTCAGAACCATTACGCAGCCGAGATTTAAACATACTTGAGGTTGCCTGGAAATTATCATTTGGGGTCCATTGCAGGACGACCCGACCACCAAGGTGGTCAAATCTTGGATACTTGTTCCCCGTCACGGCATCTTTCAAGAATCCCTCGGATTCCTCACGGATACCGGCAACCCGGATGCCCCAGGTATCGTTAATGGGACCACCCACACCGAAACTGAGTTCAGTGGAACTATTACTACCGTAGGTGGCATTGACGTCACCTTCCCAGGAGGCCGTAGGCCGTTTGGACTGGATATTGAAGGCGCCGGCGGTGGCATTCTGACCAAAGAAGACCGGTTGTGGGCCCTTCAATACCTCAATGCGTTCCACATCCAAAAATGCAGTCTGGATCTGTGACTGCCTGCCGTAGTGGATATTGTCTACAAACATAGGTACGGCCTGTTCCAGGGTCAGGGAATTTCCAATGGTGCCAAAACCCCGCACCGCGATTCGTTGCTCCTGAATACCACTCTGGATATAAATAGAGGGGGAGAAGTAAGACAGGTCTTCCATGTTACGAAAACCTTCTTCATTTAGTTGATCACCTGAGAAGGTCTCAATAGAAATCGGCACCTCTTGTAGTGACTGTTCCCGACGTTGGGCGGTCACCACGATCTCTTCTAATACCTGTGCGGTTACATTAAATGGAATGAATGACGCTACTGCCATCACAAATGCAGTGCCGCCGATAGTCAATGATTGAAAGATCTTATTCATATAAATCAAACCCCCTATAGGTCAAATCTGGTTTTAAAAAAGTTTAATGATGCAAATGTAATGGTTTTAACTGTAAATATCTAGTTTTATTACCTAGTTGTCTAAACTTTAGTGTCATAATACAACTTGTCATAAAATAATAACAAATAATTTCCTAAAATCAAGGCAGCACAAAAATTATTTCAATTAGCTGATATATCATAATATGAGGAATTAAAGACAATTAACCTAGCACCTGATAAGTAACCGTTAGTTATATTTTACGTAAGTCTTGGTTGTAGGGCAATATTGTTGCATATTTACAAAATTTATATGAAATACAGATGTATCAGTTAGATAAACGATAGTGGACGCTTACTTATAAACGCAAACGGCCCGGGATTACCCGGGCCGCGTTAATTTTAATACTTTACGAATTAAGCTTACATACCAGCAGCCGCTTTTCGTTTTGCAACCTCTGCCTTAAATTCCGCCTCCATTTCTGGCATATCAACCTCCAGTTGATCGTTGAAACGCAAACCCAGCGATACCACGATGGGGGGTGCATTAATGGCCAGGTAACGCGCCGAATTCTCTGGATTTGGATCGGGATTCATATGTTGATGGTACCAGTATATGGGTGGCACAAAAATGGTGCCCTCGTTCCAGTCCACACGGATACGGTCTTCGTATCGACCTTCAGGCCAGGTTAAGGAATAACCATTACCGGAAGTGAGAAGGATAAAGGCATCACTGCTGTGCCGGTGTGCTTTCTTATAAAGCCCCCCAGGCATTTCCGATACATGCATATCAATGATGGAGTTACCGGACATCTTCCAGTGCATATTAGAGGTGCCCTTGCCGCGATGGTCATAGGAGTCCAATTCAAACTCCAGGGCATCGGGGACAAAGTTGGTAACCGTGTCATTGTCTCCGGTATGCTCACTATACGTGCCGTAATCCTCTTCTGCGTCATAACGGTCGGTAAAGGCAAAATCATTCTTATAGATGAAATCCTCATTGTTCATGGCATTCATTAAAAATGGAAAGCTTGATACAGCCACGATTCGAACAACTTCGTCACTATCGTTGAAGATTTGATAACGAACATTGTTAGGTATCGAATACAGTGCCCGATGACCGTAATCGATGCGCTGTGGGCGCCTGCCTTCCTGTTGGAGAATTATGTGGCCGGGGCCTCCGAAGAAGTACAAGCCCGCTTCGTAAACATGGCGCTGGGGTTTTATCTCGCCTTTCGGTGGGATCTCCAGTATCCAGCCATCTGTGATCTGGTAGTCAGCCATCTTGATGTACATTCCGTCTACACCAAACCGGTCCCAAGGTGCCAGAGGATAAGTCCGGGCATCCTGAATCACCACACCTTCAAAAGTAGGCATGGAATCCTTGTTAGCGGCAAACCAGTGTTCATAAGGGGTGTCCGTGGGTCTTACCCGAAACATTGTGGGTCCCACCTGCTCCGTACGGGACTCTTGTCCCTTATATGACTCGATAGCGGCTCTATTCCGGGCGGACTCTTCACTCGTATCACCTGTCCCCTGCGCATTCACACCCGTGCCTATGCAGAAGGCAAATGCGAGTGTGGACAAAATTAACATTCTTATATTCATTATTATCTCTCCAAAAAACTATCCATTGATGGTAGGCCGATCAGTTTAACATCACTTATGTCTGCATGTTAACCGTTTTCGAATTTGTTTCACAATTATGTAACTTATTGATTTAAGTAACCCAGTTAATGCTATTAACTTACCATCATCCATGAACCTGAATAATTAAATTACATAAAATATTGGATGTATATCGGCCATAAATATTTCAGACACACCACTTTCACTCTCAGGTGTAATCTGAAAAATAGGGGAAGACCCTTAACGCAAACGCGATGACGATAAAGAAGGCGGCGGGCAGCACGAACCAGTGATATACGGGTACTTGCTGTACATATTCCCGGGTGATTACCCGACCCTTTTCCAGGGCATCAATCCCTGCAGATGCAGCGAATAGATCGTCCTTGGTCTCAGCATCAAAATAATTACCCCCATATTCTAATATTGTCTCGATCAACTGCTGCACATTTTGTTTTTCCTTAATCTTTTGTTCCAGGTCTACTCCAACCAGATGTACCTTTATTCCAGTCAGAACAATTGGGCCGAGTGCTTCAATGGGATCCCGACCAAAATTATGTTCTCCGTCTGTATACACCATAATCACCTGTCCCCTGTTCTCTTCTCCCTGTTGCCTGAGTAAAAGCGAATAAGCGAGAGCAATGCCGTCACCAATAGCAGTTTTTTTCTCATTTTTGAGAATATTTTCATCCACCATGTCGAGATAATGCAGCAAAAAATCATGGTCCAAGGTGAGTGGACTGATTATGTAGGCGTGGTCAGCAAACACTATCATGCCGATGCGGTCATCTCTGCGGCCAATAATAAAGTCTCGTAACGCATCCTTGGTGGTTTGCAGACGAGTTCGACCCTGTTGTGTCATAGTCATTCTCTCAAGCTGGACTCGACGACTAACTTCAGGCAAATTTTCCCGATCCATCACCTCTTGCATACTCTCTGATAAATCAAGAACGATAGCGATATCCAAACCCTGTGATTCCACTTCCTGTTCTGCCATGGGCAATACTGGCTGCATGATTGAAAAGATCAATAACACGATAGCCAACAATAATAATGTAGCAGGGAGCTGTCTGATCAATGATGAACGAATTAAAACAGGGCTTAGCAGGCTCAGCGTAGTTGAGGCAATATAATTGGATTTATTTAGGAATCGCCAGGCGAAAAATATCAGAAAGAATACGAGAAACAACCAACCGAATTGTGGCTTAAGAAAATTCAGGTCCATTATTATCAGGTAAGCAGGCTTTCTGCAAAAGAGATACCAACCTCAACTCGATCAGCTTCTGGCATATTTTCATGTTTACCATAACGTGCCTGCTCACAATCTTGCAACACTAAAACCAGTTCATCCACTTTTAGAGTAATATCATTATTCTTCAATTTGGCGGCTAGTTCGTTTGCAGTCAAGGCTATAGCCATTATCCCTGTTGTCTTCTCAATATATTCTTTGAGTACTTTTTCCAACTGGTCAAAACACTCACTTCGTTGTTGCTTATCCTGAATATCATACTGCTTAATTTTCTCTAGCTCGGTTGACGTCACCTGTACAATTTTATCCAATTGATGTTGAGTATCAGGCTTTTGTTCACGAACACGATTGGTGATATAAAGGCCAGCAGGAATTCCCGTTAGCATTATTAATAGCAATCCAACTGTCCCCACCATCCCCAACCATGATATTATTAGTTGAGCTGGCAGCAAATCGCGAAGCGCAAGGCTGCTTAATTCTGCAGGTAGTGTGCTACGTAGCACTAACGATGTAGTGGGCACCACAACTTCACCCACCGTCGCAACATCTTCAATCCGTTGCCCGGGCCGCTTGTAATAATATCGTAACCTCAACTCATCAATTTTTAATTCTGCTGTGCCAACTTCATAGGTAATCAAGCTATAACTGGCAAAATATTGCGTTCCAGACGGGTTAGTTGTTTGCTTAATATTAGAGGTAATCAACTCTAGCCCTGTAAGTACAAGCTCGTCTTCAGCCAAGTCATCCATAAGAATATCGACATTATTACTACAGAGGATCTCCACATAGTAAGTAAGTCGATCGCCCGGGAATAATGCTGTCCTGTCTACCCAGCTTCGAACGACAACATCGCTACTTTCGGTACCTGACTGACTAGCCTGATCAACACCCTCCACTGAGGACTGGGCATATAATGTTGTTGAAAAAATCTGCATGGCCATGAATAAAAGACTGGTGAAAATGAATTTATTAATAATTTTCATAACCTTTTCCTTGTGGAAAACATTTTTAGTAAGGGTTCAACCACATGCTTATCCGACCTGGCAAAAACATAATCCATCGGTGCCCTGTAAAAGGCATTAATCAGTCCCTGATGATGTTTCTGCATGGTTTGCGCATACAAGTCCCGTTGAGAGTTACCCAAGCCTACAAGTTTCCTGGTACCACTCTCCACATCCATATATTCAATACTGGAATTTCCGGCAGGTAGATGCGATTCATTCGGGTCTTCAACTACCACTGCAACAATATCATGCTTTAATGCGAGCATGTTCAGGGCGCGTGAGTTTGTAAGATCATCATCTGTCATAAAATCAGAGATCAAAAATATAATCCCTTCCTGACGGAAGTGTGTTCCGAGAAAATCAATCGCTGGCAACAAACAGGACTCTCCAGTTTCAGATTCTGAAGACCACAACTCCTCTAAAAACTTCCACGCCCGTGCACGGTTGTGCCGGGGGGGGTAATAATTCAGTACCTTGTCGCTGAACATCATGAAACCGATATTTACCTGATCTGCAAGAGATGAATAAATAAGGGATGCGGCAAGTAACAACTGTCTCTCTTTTTTAGACCAGGCCCTGGTTCCATATTCCATACTTTTTGTTACGTCTACTGCGATAACGACATTCAGTTCCCGGTCTGCATGGGTCTCTCTGACATAAGGAACGTTCATTCGCGCCGTCACATTCCAGTCTATCCTGCGCACATCGTCACCGGCGCGATAAAGCCGGTGTTCATCGAATTCAAAGCCAGGCCCGCGTAGCATGCTTTGGTAGGTGCCTGTCCTGAGATTTGGAAAACGACGTTTGGTATAGATCTCGATATAACGTAGTTCGTGTATTAAATGATCAGGTAGCATGATGGGTTGCAGGTGCTACGGTATCGCTACATTGTTGATAATACTATTTATAATATTATCGGATTCGATGCCTTCCACTTCTGCGCGCACTGTGCGCGATATCCTGTGTCTTGCGGCATCCGGAAAAATTTCTTTTACATCCCCTGGCAGGATGTAGTCCCTACCATTGAGAAAGGCGTTGACCCTGGAAAGCGCTAATACATGTTGATAGGAACGTGGCGACATACCCAAAAGCACCATTTCCTTAATATCAGTCAATCCAACCGTTTCAGGTGCCCGGGTCGCCCTGCCAAGTCTGACGATATATTCCAGAATCTTGTCATCGACATGTACATCTGTATATATCATTTTACGAATGTCTGTGACCTGATCCGTTGTCAATCGTTTGGCAAGATCCAGTTTCTCAAAGCGGTGATGCAACATTTCAATTTCTTCATCTGCACCAGGATAATCAACCCTCAGCATCATGCTAAAGCGGTCCAACTGCGCCTCAGGTAAGGTATAGACCCCCTCCTGCTCTACGGGGTTTTGCGTAGCAAGGACCCAGAAAGGATCAGCCAATTCAAATGTAGTGTCAGCCAGGGTTACCTGGCGTTCCTGCATGGCTTCCAGCAATGCACTTTGGGTTTTTGAGGTGGCCCGATTAATCTCATCGGCAAGCAATACATTAGTAAATACCGGTCCTTTATCTATCCTGAAACTTGCAGTATTGATTTCATATATTCGGGTACCAATTATGTCTCCAGGCAACATGTCCGGGGTTAACTGGATACGCTGAAAGTCTGCTGAGATTGTCTTAGCCAGGGTTGTTGCGGTAAGCGTTTTGGCAACACCCGGCACCCCTTCCAGCAACACATGGCCACAACCTGTTTTTACAACGCCCTCAGTTATTGAGTATGGAATGGCAGCAAACAATCCCGTTAATAACCTGCGTATCATTAATTGCTGACCTACGATGACTTTGCCAATTTCTTTTTCAATGACATTTATAAGATCATAAGCAGCGGTACTATCAAGTTGGGTTTTATCCTGCATCATCTATGTCCTGATAAATAAATATAAAATTGCAAAAAAAGCAAAAAACAATAGTGGACTGTATAAATCCATATGTTCAACAGTCCGCTTCCACCCTGTTTGTTTTTGCTCTTGTCTGACAACCTCATTTAAAGAATCTGCCAATTCATGTCCCGTAGAGGAACGAAAAAAACTGCCATGGGTCATTGATGCGACCTGACGTAGAGTAGATTCATTAAACTGAGTAGTAATTTGATTACCTTCTTCATCCATAAGATACTCAGCTGTTCCATCCTGGTAAGCCAATGGTATGGGCACCGCCAAGTCTGTACCGATTCCAATGGTATGTACACGAATATCAGCTTCATTCAATTGATTTAAGTAGTCTATCAGCTCCGTACTTTCATCGTCTCCATCTGATACGAGTAAAAAAGTTTTTTTCGATTGCGCTTCATCTTTTGAAACCATATCCATGGCTGAACCAATAGCGCCCGCTACATTTGTACCATAGTAGATATCATCATCTTCACCTATCCAGTCCAAAAAAAAGAACAAGGTTTCAAGATCACTGGTTAAATGTGAAAGAATCACAGAGGTCCCTGAAAACCCAATTAAACCAACCCGGTTAATCGCATCCGGCTTATTTACCAGGAAAGATTTAATCTCCCTGATTGCCCTGGAAAAACGTGAAGGTGGAACATCCCGTGCCTGCATTGAAATCGATCTATCTAAAATTAATATCAGGTCCTGCTTTTCATATTCGGGGATTAATTTTTCAATAGATAATTGAGGTCTTAACAAGGCCAACACCAATGAGATTGATACAACTGATATAGCTATTAATGTAAAGATATCTTGTTTGTTAGTTGAAAGCCTGGAGATGGATCCCAATGATAATCCATAACCTTCCTGCAATCTGAATCTACGTTTTGCGAGGATGTGTAACCAACAAAAAATTACCAATAAGGGGACAATTAAAACGCTTATTGCCATATCAGGTTGTAAAATATTAAATTCTGGAAAATTAAACATTTTATGACACTATCCTGTTTGTCTGAAGGGTTGTTCTCCCTGGCGTGGTCTTGGACGCAGAATCTCCAATACCTGTGGTGGAGATTCGTCCTCATTTTTTAAACTATCAATAAGACGATTGGTTAATTCGTAATTATATTTTGCATCCCAGTTTTCGGGTTCGAATTTGAGCACGCTAAGAAACTCTTCGCTTGCCCTTTGCAGCCATGCTATCTGCTCCTGAGGCTCATTAAATTCACTGGCACGTCTGAACAGAGCGCAACCAGCCCAGTAATGTATAGGTGCCATTACAGGACTACTAGAAGATTTCTCCAATAATGCATCATACTCACCAAGCTGGTAGAGAATATAAAACTGGTTTTGCAGTGTCGCACTATACACATCCGGTAAGAATAGTTTTGCGAACCCGAAGCTTTCAAAGCGTTGTTCTGCGCGGTCAAAATCTTCAAGACTTTCATTATATGATTCATGTTCAAATGCCTGTTGAGCATCCATATAGGGATTGAGCCACAATGAAAGAAGTATAAAAGACAGACCACATAAAAATGTAACCGACATAACAAACCACACAGCAGGAATTTTGAGTATTCGGTGCACTACACCCCCAATTTCAATTGGTCTTATTTCAGTAGAAAAACAGTGTGATGATAGTAACTTAAAAGTATTTTATGGGCAAACACAAGGCAGGGAAATTACTAACAGTTAAATCATATAACGTAACAATTCAACCTCTTTAATAAACATAATCACCACGCAGGGCACTGAGCTAAACGAGAGACAAACCAACATAAGGATCGATTAGTCTGCTAACAGGAAAATGTGTATTTACAGAAATATATAAGCATTCTTGAAATTGTAGTTTTTATATAAAAAAATCTAAACTCTAAATCACAAAAAATTTATTAGGTTTTAAAAGAATTGATATTCTATTCTGCCTTTACTGAGGCAAACTACATATTCTTTAATTACGACTGGGGATATGCGGCGGTGTTTGCTGCCAACGCCACAGTGTTGTGGGAGTGCTTTTCTCAACCTCCCAGGCAGCAACATCCAGATTGGTATTAAACTTCAATTTATTACCTCGTAATTGAGTATCTTCAAAAACTAACTGTCCTCCTATCATGGTCATAACAGGGTATAGGCTATCCAATTCCTCAACATCCACTGCCATGTAATCACCATTAAGGATAATAATATCTGCCCACTTGCCCGGTTCAATAGAACCTATCTTGTCATCTTTCCATATGGAATATGCCCCCCAACGGGTCATCATTAATAATAATGTTAATCTATCTGGTACTGCTTCTTCCGGAACGCCAAAATTTTTCCCTTCTATCTTGCGCGTCATCCACATAACACCATCTTCAAAAGGTGAATGACGGATTTCGCTCTGACTACCGAACTCACTTATCATTGTTCTGGCGCCGGCCTTTAACATACTCGCTACTGGTGCATTAAAGGTCAGATACTCCTCACCATAATCTTCTTCCAGTACCTGACTGGGGACACGCGTGGCATCACAGGAAAATGCCATGTTAATGCGAGCCGCAATCTCGATTTCTTCCTGAGTCACAGAATGACAATGGTCTACCTGCAGGCGCAGAGTGCGTAATTTTTCTATTGGGATCCCTGCGTTTAATACCGTATCCAGATAGGCCCGTATTGCCTTGTCCCCTGCCACATGCCAACCAGGAATGCCTGTTTGTCTGCCTTCTGCTGCTAGCTCAGCGAGTACCTGTAAATGCTCCAGTTTCCGAGTAAAGAAATCCCCATCGGGACATAATTCGCGTGACTTTAGTTCTGCTGTCTTCGCAGGGAGTGAGGTACACCAGGCCACGCCACCACCATCCAGGCCACCTGCACTACTACCGATACTCCACATATGATCCGATCCATACCCTACCCAATCACCAATTCGCCAGTAGGTTTCTTTTACCAGAGGATTGAACGGTTGCATCCAGCGATGACCCCAGGCAAGACGGATGGGCATCAACTTGTTTCTGTCCAGATGTATGGAGGCATTGAATCCGCCTTCACACTGTACATGTGTCTTATGGGTGGTCACACCGTTCTGAGCGTTGAGCTGCATTACCTGAAAATAAGCACGGGTATATTCATCCCGGCGATTGGACTTAGGTAGAATAATATCGCTACGAACACATCTGGGTCCATCGGTGTAATCACCAGACCAACCGGTTTTTTCATCGGTCCAAAAATCATCTGGTATAGGATTGCGGTAACGTGCCTCAATAGACTCAATGCCACGCGTGTTGTAGACGGCACCACCCCGGGTACTTACGACCACAGGATTATTAGTTGTTAGAGGATCAAGAAATTGTCTGGTTAATGTCTTGCCGATAGCCTGTACTGCTACCTGTGCGGGGTTTACCCGCACCTGTATCCATTGGCCATCGGGTATTTGTCTAACCCTTGCAACCAATGCCTTGCCCAGATTATCAACCAGTACATCAGGCGTTTCCGCAGAGACAGACAATTGAATCAATTCTGGTATTGCCTTTAACACCCAGGGAAAGGATGTGAGTGTGGTTTCGTAAAGATG
>CAUZRI010000002.1:0-25397 GCA_963582285.1 Gammaproteobacteria bacterium
CTGTCGATTTCATTTTGTAGCTACTCCTCCTCACGCCTCACCCCTTTCCCTTCAACTAAAACGTGCCACTGAGACGAAGCACCAATTCCCTACCCCCATTTCTGTCTCTCTGTATAAAACTATCAACAACTGTTAGATCCCTTTGTCCTTCATAAATAATCCTGTCCCGAGTTTCAATGTTATTAAAGAGTCGGTTAATCTCAAATCGTATTTTTATATTCAGCCATCTTGTTATTTCAATAAATGCGCTACTATCGATGCCTTCATTCAGTATCTCCAATTCATTGACCCTGAAAAAGGGGCGATTGCTTCGGGTCACCATAGTCCAACCCCATGAGACACGAGATTTCTGGAAGTCCTGACGATAATCCAAACCCAGGCCAAATTTATTTTCATTTCGAAGAAATGAAAAGTCAGTTGGTGCCACAAATAACGGTTTACTAGAGAGGACACGTCGCTCATCTGTGACCGGATCGGTTACGGTAGAGTCCTGCCAGCGAGCTTTGATGTCCAGCCTGGCACCAGTCAATGCCATCCAATCCAATGGCAGCGTACCTTCCAACTCCATTCCCCAACGTCGACCGCTACCGATATTACCCGGTGCCTCGAAGGTTTCCGATAATGGTAGTAAGTCTTCTACATCGGAAATCCAATGGTGAAATGCCCTAAGCGTTACGACAGTAAATTCACCAAATCGTTTTTCATAACTGAGTTCTGTAACCCAGGTCGCTTCAGGTTTTAGGTCAGGATTACCCAGTGCCAAATCGTCATCTTCAAACACAGTGGCACTAACAAAATCGCCAAAATTTAATTGCGAGACCTCTCTGGCAATACGTAGTCGAGATTGCTGATCCGGCGAGGACGAATAGGTAAGTAAAGCCTCGGGCTTAATAAAGGTAAAGGTGCGTTCTAATTCAGCGTCACCGGTTTGAGTGATGGTTGAAACCTCTGCACCCATCCCATAGGCGATTTCGAAATTACCAATATTCCAATTGTCCTTAATCAGAAAATCACCTCGCACCTCTTCAACACGGGTGTTGGCACCAGGCACAGGAACATTTATCAGTCCAGCACCCGTATCCTCGGTTTGTTGCAGGGAACCATCCAGAGAATTAAATGCCCCTTCAAGATTAACCTGCAAAGTGTGATCGGTCATTCCAGTCCAATCCAGCTCTACCCTACTAATGATCTCCTTGCTTTGCTTTTCACTTACCGCTGATCGAAATGCAGTTTGTGTCCCCATGAAATCTAACGTTCGTTGTGTAGATAGATTATTGTCTTTTTGACGTGTGAATAATAAAATAGCCTTGCCATTCAGATCATTATTTAAATTACGCTCTGCATCTAATCCAAATTCAAATTGTTTCGTATCCACTTCATCAAGAAATGACTCATCCCTTGGTGTTTCCATGGCAACCTGGGGTTTGCGAAGGGAAAGTAAATCCCCGTCAGTACCAATATCGCCATACTTAATATTTATTTGAAATAAAGTATCATTAATTTCTGTTGAGGCACTTAGGTTCAAGTAATATTCAAACCCACTACTAAGACCATCATCGGTACGTACCTCGGTTAATACGCGTTGACTATCGAATAGTTCATCCGTACCCACATCTCCGAAAATAATCCTGCGCGTTTCAAAGCCCAGGTTATAATCTATTTCTTGCCATCGATTAGATAAAGAGATGCTACCTCCCGGACCGTAAGGTTTTGGCTCCAGATTTTTTTCAATAAACATATTCCAACGTACAGATGCCTCTGACCCGACACGTAAATGAACATTAGCAACGATAGAATAGCCGCCCATGTCAATACCTCGCACCTGACCTCTGATTATCTCAATATTTTCAACATTACTCGCTGGGATCCGACTTAAAATAGTCGAGACTAAATCCTGTTTGGCACTGGGACGGCGATCATTTATTAAAATATTACCTGCGGCCCCACCAAAACCCCGTTTATCATCCCCTGCGTCCAGTTGAAAACCCGGGAGGACATTGACCATATCCAGTGCGGTATTGGGCTGATATCTTTGAAAAAAACTGGTTGGATAGTTAACTATTTCATCGGTGTCATTTGGAAGATGCGAATCAGCAACCACCTCCAAAGAAAGAATGTGCGAGCTCAATGCTAATATAAATATTAATCCATATTTCTCAAAAACCACCAATATATACCCCTTTTTTCAATGTTCTATTTCCTGGATAAATTTTACAAAGATTATTAAAAATTTGAGACATCAGGAGCATCTATAGATTGCTCCAGACCCAAAAAACTTTGCATATACTACCTGAACTAAATAGAGTATGAATGGTTCAAAATATGAAAATAACTAGAAAATTATTTAATATGGCATTATTAACAAGGTCTTTTATCTCCGGAATATTTTTATCCGCTTTTTTAATTAGTAGTTCTAACCATGCAACCGCCCTAGATCTGGATGTGCCTTATGTAGAATCACCAGATGAAATTGTAGAGGTTATGATGAACATTTCCGACATTGGTCCAACTGATTACGTTATAGATCTTGGTACCGGAGATGGACGAATAGTAATCGCTGCTGGAAAACGTGGCGCAAAAGGATTGGGGGTTGACCTGGATCCTGAACTTATTGCGGTAGCGAAGGCAAATGCTGAAAAAGAAGGTGTATCGGACAAAATTAATTTTGTAGTACAAGATCTTTTTGATACAAACCTCAGTCAAGCCACAGTAATTACCTTATTTCTAAATGAAGAAGTTAATCTTAAATTGCGCTCTACTCTTCTTAAACTTAAACCTGGGACCCGTATCGTTTCACATAATTTTAATATGGGTGACTGGAAACCCGATCGATATCAGCAAGTCCTAATAAATAGTAATGGAAACTTTTTTATACATGATGTTTTTTACTGGGAAATTCCTCCTATTATATAAGGGGCTATAGTAATTAATTTTGGAGAAATAAAGATTAAATCTGATTTTATAATCTTACTATCGTGTGACTAACAAGCGATTGACTACCGTGATCACGCTGCTTCATCCTCCGCACCGGGATCCCCTGTCAACTGGATACCGACTGCACCCGTCATGAAATTTTGACGGCCCACGGCTGTCTTTTTTGGGTTCTCCATATGTTTTCTCCGATCATTTCACGATAGTTTCGATATCAAGGGGAGGTGTGTTCCTGGGTAATACCCGGGCGTGGGTTGCCTGTTCGAAATCATAACCGTAACCCAATAATTTTGCTTCCCTGTATGCCTGTCCTATGAAAGAAATTGTTATGGGCAGGCCGTCCGTTGTCAACCCTGCAGGGACGACTAATTCTGGAAGGCCGCTATAAGGAGTGATCAATGTGGGTGATGCCATACCCATTTTCGAGCTGCCGGTACGTCCGGCCCGGAGAATATCGGGGTTGCTGGCACCTGCCACGCTGCCGCCGCCCGAGGCAAATTCACTGAGGTTGTCCTTGGACAGAAGAATGGCACCGGCATCCCGGAGTTTTTTAACGACGAATGCATCCGCGGATGGTGTGGAACCTGTTAGCAGACACGAGCCAGCAGTGGTCGGCAAGTCTTTCGTATTGATGTTGTCCTTGAGTGAGAAAGGGATACCGTGTAGCGGGCCACGGACCCTGCCGGCCTTGCGCTCGGCGTCCAGTGCCCTGGCTTCAGCGAGGGCCCGGTGGTTGAGAGAGATCGTGGAATTAATCATCGGCCCTGCTTTATCATAGGCCTCAATGCGAGCCAGATAACGCCTCACCACTGTCTCAGCGGTAAGTGTTCCCTTTTCAAAGGTGGCCTGCAGGTCGGAGATACTCATGTCCCCGAAGTTGAGAGGACTATCGCTGCTACGCTCTGTCGCGCGATACCCTGCTGCGCTGCCGTTCTGGGTGGATACCTGAGCAGACACCACAGTTACAATAAAAATAGAAAAAACTAACCACAAGCAACGAACAATTTTAATAATTAGTTTCATATCAAGATTGAACACCGAAATGAAAACGGGGGCAACCCATTAACAAAGGGGGTGCCCCCGTCCTTACTACCGCAAAGTATAACTTACTGGAAGAAGTTATATTTAAACGTCAGAGCTATGGACTTGACCTCGTTAGTACGCAGGCCCTCGCCAGCCAGCTCTGCAATATCAGAAGCATATTCCGGACGGTACGTTGACCTCGGCTCCAGCAAATTACGCAGTGACAGACCCACACGCCACCTGTCGTTCATATCACTGAAACCGACATGCACGTTGAGATCCGCACCACCCTGTACGTTGGCCTTATTGAACGTTCTAAAGTCCGTGTAGTACTGAGATTGCCACGTCAGGAGTCCACCCATTTCCAATTTGTACCCGTTAAATGGTATCCAATAGTCGAGACCGGTGGTAATACCGAACTTGGGAGCAAATGCCGCAGTCTGACCCGCGCGATCAATAAGCGCGAATGCTACATCGTCGGGGTCTCTAGGATCAGAACCACCCGGTTCAAAAGTAACAACACAACCGGACGACCCGGCGTTAATGGTTTCGTGCAAGGTACAGTTGGCATCGGGAAAGTAGGTAAACTTACTGTCCAGGTAGGCCGCGTTCACGGTCACCGTCAGCTGCTCTGTCCACGCGAACTGACTGCTCAATTCCAGTCCCTGGGCCCGTTGCTTACCGATATTGATAACAATAGTGCTCTGGTCATCGGTATTCACACCGGTGACCGTGGTGGCGATCAGGTCATCAAAGTTGACGCGGAACAGGGTCGCCTGGAAGCGACCCCTACCGTCCGAGAAGGTGCCGCTGGCGCCCAGTTCAAAGGTCTGGCTGTATTCCGGTTCAATCTGCAATTCTTCGAGCCCTTCGGGAGGAGGATCGTCAGTGGCCGGCTGTGAACCACCGAAACCCAGGTCATAAGCACCCGCCTTGAATGCCGAGGCGTATTTGAAATAGGTGGACAACTCGGGAGTCGGCCGGTAACGGAAGACAAGCTGCGGGTCCCAATTGGACCAGGAAGTCACGGGTTCCACGCCAAACAGTGATCCGAGTTGGTCGAGGTCACGCCACTGCTCAAACTCTCTCTGCTCGGAACTCCAGGGGGTGATACCCACGGCAGCGGTGTAGGGACCGCGCCAGGTGGATGGGGTATCCCTTTCACGACTGCGCGGGACAAACCAGAGGTTATCGGTATTGACGCTGCGATTCTGCAGGCTGTTAGTCAGGAAGATAGCATCGGCCGCGTCGATCCTCTCGGCCTGGGGTTCAAGACCCGCGAGACAATCCGCCTCCACCACGTCCTGTACCGGGATTCCACCCCAGTCGGTGGTGTCACCCCGAAAGTTTTCGTCAGTATTGGCAGCGCCATCACCTCTGCAGGGCGTCACATCAAAGATCCAGGACCCGTTATAACTCACCAGTGTCGGGTCCTTCTTCGCGTGTGAGTAACGAACCCCGGCATCCACGGACATCTTGTCATCAAAGAAGTTAAAGGTCAGGTTACCGAATAAACTGGTCCAGGTCTCTTTCTGGTAGTTATCGTTCAGGCGATTACCGTAACGGATCTCGGCCCGATAGTCGGTGGTGCGGAAATTCAGATTTCCCTTCTGAATGAAGCCCCCAACCATCCATTCGATGGGCCCGCCACCGAAGGACGAGATACGCAGTTCGCTACTCCACTGATCGTAGAACTCAAGTCGGTTACGGATATTCTCCACATAGGGCGTATTCCGGCCCACGGAAGCATCCGAGTAATAACTGTCCATGAAGTTGTTTGTCCAGTTGAGCTCGATGTTATTATCGAACTGGTAATTGAGATCCATCTGGATATTCATCGGCGTCTGGCGTTGCCCATCCTGGTACCCGTTACCGTTGGCCACACCGGTACCATTACCCCTATATCCTATATGGCCGCCCTCACCGAACCGGGTTGTCCCGGATCGTAAGACCCCGCCTGCCAGATTGTTGAGAAATGCCGCAGAAGCCGCGCGGATATCTGCAAAACCTGATGTGGTATCACGGGTACGAACACCGTACGTGGGTTGCTCATAGGCGGTGGTTTGACCGGTATAGGCACCGGCCTGACCGCAGTCATCCACATCCAGGTGGGGTGTCGCAAAACCAGTACCGCCCTCGTCGTAATCGATCCACACGGCGGTGGGGTCGGTCTCAACGGCATCCAGGGACGGCGCATCACGACGTTCAAAACGGTTGGGATAATCACCGTCACGGCGACAGACCCTGCTAGTCCCCTGCCATCGCTGCTCTGCCAGCTCGAACTTGCTGTTGATGGTCAGGTTATCAGTGGGCCGCCATTCCAGGGACAGTCGACCACCAAAGAAGTTACGGTAGCCCATGGGAAATCCCGTCACCGCATCCCGCAGATGACCGTCCTTTGAGCTGTAAAGACCGGCCAAACGAAAAGACAGGGTATCGGTGATGGGACCACTCAATGCGGCCTCGAGCTCTTGGTTGCCAAAGCGTTTGTATTGGCTGAAGTCACCGCTCATACCCATCTCGGTATTGACATAACCTTCCCACGTATCCGTTGGGCGGGCACTGATGATACTCAGGGCACCACCGGTGGCGTTGAGGCCGAAGTGGATAGGCTGCGGGCCTTTGAGGATCTCAACCCGCTGTGCGTCCATAAAAGCGATGGCACCCATGGAGGACTGCCCCAGGTTGACGTTATCAAGAAACATCGGCGTGGCCGAGTCGTTGGCCCAGTTACGGCCGACGGTTCCGAAGCCACGGATAAAGGTATCGGAACCCTGGTCCCCACCTTCCTCGACAAACACACCCGGAGTAAATGCTGACAGTTCCTCGAGGTTACTAAAACCCTCTCTCTGCAGTGTCTCCACTGAAATAACGTCGATAGCTATCGGTACATCCTGCAACGATTGTTCACGACGCTGTGCCGTAACCACAATCTCCTCCAGAACCTGCGCCGGTAAGATTGTTGGCGTGGCGAATAACAACGTTGAAATTACTGCCGCGAATGCAGTGTGAATCGATGTATGCCTAAATTTTAAATATGTATTTGCTAACATTTCGCCCCCTTTGGGATTAATTTTTTAAAGTAAAAAATATTTTGAAAAATTAAACTCTTACTGACTTGATATTGATTAACTAACCCCTCAATAGCAACTGGCCAAGGCTTAACGCCATTGAATGTAGCATTTTTGATTGAATCTACGTTACAAACTGGATGCTGCTCTGGAATTAGTAAGCTCAATCCGCCCCCAAATATTACGCTTGAGCGCTTAGCCTAGCATAGATAAATTTCAAAAACACACGAAAAATGGTGATGCAAACCAGATAGCTGAAATTCTAATGGATCTAACCAGTGGCGAAGATCCTTATCAGGGAAAAAACCCCATGGCAGTAGAGTTAGGAAGGCTTGGAGGGCAGAAAGACTCTCCTCCGAACGCAGAATAGAAATAGCAAAACACGCTGCAAAAGCTCGGTGGGGGAAAGACGGATAATCTTATCCAAGTTGTTCAGTCCCGGCGACTTTAACCGAATAAAAAAATCTAACGGCAGAGAAACACGGACTTAGGCTGACTTACTTTATTCGTTATGCTCGTGGGCTTGAGTTGATTTGAGCAGCGTCCCATAAAGTGACATCTGTTCTAAATAAGAATCCATCAGATCAAACATGTAAGCACCTATGCCGTCTTCATGTAGTTCTGACTCAAAGGCTTGTGGGTTTTCCAGTGAATTAATATGTTCGACCAAAGCCATGGTAGTTTCTATCGCCATATTTGCGGATACTGAACGCCCTGCCCTGGGATGTTTATGGAGTTCGATTTTGTTACGAATATTGATACCGTCTTCCTTGAAATGCCCCAGCAGATCATCAAGCTCTTCCTGTAAGTCGGCCAGTGTTTTCTCAAGCAAGACAAGTTCATGGTCTGGCCAGCGAGTAACTGCACGTCTAGCGAGTACGACATCGGATATGATTTTTTTAACATGTTGAATGTTAACAACAACCAAATCATTTTTATTATCGATGGTAAAGTCATTCCAGTCCATATCACCATGGGCGAAGGTATTGGTGAGGAAAATAAATCCAGAAATGAATAATAATCCCTGATATGACATTTTTAGCGCATTTGTCTTCATGATATTTCTCCGGATTAAATTATCATATCTAGGATGTGGTCTTTAATAGAAAACTGACCGGTTGTTGTCAACCGGCCAGGATCAGATTACAACTTGCATGATGTATGGTAAGTATTTAATCCACACAGCAACTGATATTCTAGTCAGCTACTGGTGCTTCGGCAACAGGAGCGCCATCCCCTGACCATACCAAATCACCATTGATAAAAGTCATGGTTACCTTGTTGTTATGTATCTCTTCGTCGGGCCCTGAAAGATAATCCTTGTCCAGTACGACGAAGTCCGCATACTTGCCCGGTTCGAGACTACCGGTCAATTTATCTGAAAACATTGAGAAGGCAGACATGATTGTCACCAATTTCAGCGCAACGACCCGATCAACTGCTTCATTCGGTGCAATTATTTCACCTGTCTTATCATTTCTCCTTGTCACTACCGCTTCAATTCCTTCAAATCCACCAAACTCGACAGCAACGTTCACTCCTGCATCCAGTGGGGATTTAATCGGGGCGATAATTGAACGGTCTCCACCCAGGTAACGATCCACAAAACCCGGCTCGTCATTGAAGGCACGGTGTGGGTCAACAACCAGGGTGAAGTTATATTTCTTGGCAATATCGAACATCCGTTGGTCATGACCCAGCGCGGTGCCGTGAGCAAAGGTATGCCGCATAGAGCGTACCCGTTCCAGGGTTAGGTCACGGTTCACGTCCATTGCCTTTTGTACAAACTCGGCTGCAATCGTAATCTGACCCGGTCCAATCCCGTGCATACCGACAAAGCGCCAGCCCGCCTGTAGCGCACCCACCAACAATGCATGTGTTGATGCCGAGCTTATGTCAGAACAGTTTTCCATGCGGGGGTCGGAGTAAGTCATATAGCCCCGTTGACATCCTCCATTTACCGTATCACCGTCACCCTCTGAGCCAACCCCGCCCAGCCAGAGCCAGGGATTTCCGTCTTCCATCTTGCTCCAGGAATAACCACGGTCGGTATAAAAAGCCTTGACATGTTCTTCACCAAAAAGCGGTTGACGGGCCTGTTCATAATGCCAACCAAACCTGACAGGCAATTTACCCTCTTCCCTGAGTAGCAGGTACATGGCAGATACTTCGGTAGCCTTATCCAGCCTAGACTCAAATTGGGTAACACCCTGTGGCCACAGGTTGCGCTTTACGTGTTCCTTAAAGGCCTGGCCCAGTTCGTACGGAGATGGGGCACTGCCCATGGCCACTGTTTGGAAATGGGTCCAGGGTGGTGAGGTAGTCATAACAACGCGTTCGCCGACATTCTCCACACCTGGCACAGTGGCTTCAAGGCCGGACCGTAAAGTCGGCCAGACCTCCAAGATATGATTGACGGCAGTCTCGTTGAGCAAACGGGCGCGGTGCCCGGCCATGGCAACGCTAGACACTGTAAGTGTGATAATACTTACAATCAGATATTGAGTAAATTTTGTAATATTCATTTGATTCTCCTTCGTTCTTATTTAAACCTAAATTCTATTGTGAGAGTTTGATATGCCTGCACTCAAGCCAAATTTAAAATTCAAATGTGAAGAGTTCTTCAATTATTGGTTCGCCGTTTACCGCCTGGCTAACGTGGTACCACACACCCGGGTCTCTTCTGCTGATATGAATACCACCGCCGCTCATTAATACAGCTGGATTTCCCGGAATAATTTCACTCAGTTGATCCGTTCCGATAGGGGCGTCAGCATCAAGCGGGGCACTCATCAAAAAGGAAACCGAGCCCAGATCGGGAAACACATCACCATCGGGGAAAAGCTCAATCCCAATCCAATCAGTGGGTTTGACCTCCATCCTTTCCTGTAGCATACCAACTGCCTGGGCAACCTTGGAAAGGGTTTCATCTGCCGTTGGTGCAACAATCAAATTGATGTAATAACCTACCAAAGCACCAGGCAGTTCAAACATTTCCCGGGCGATATCTTCCGTGGAACCTTGCGGGTGATGATGGTTGTTAACAAAACCCGGGAGGATGGTCTTGCCCTTCATATCCATAATCTTGGTGTCCGGCCCTTTTAATGCCAGTACGTCGCGGTTGTTACCCAGGGTCAGGACCTTACCATCCCTGACGGACATAGCCTGAGCAATGGTTCCCGGGTTACTGTTATATGCATGGTCATCAACGGTGATGATCTTGGCGTTGTGTACTATCAGATCCGGATAATTGACCAGGAGATCAGGCACTCTGCCCTGAGCGGAAAGATCATTTGTAGTTAATAATGCACCGGTAGAAAATAAAATAAGTACCGGTATTAATAGAATTTTTCGCAACATACTAAAGCCCCCTCTAATGATTGAATCCTTGTACTAAACTCTGTGAAAATTTAAGTGGAAGTTAAACACTCTCACCGCCAAAGATAATAAATTTTTCAGCAGAAAATAATATTTTTTATATTATACATGTCATACCCAGCATACTCTTGCCAAAGAGTCCCAGTCAACGAAAAATACGCAGTTAAAAGAAAGAAAAAAATGTGAAAATCAGGCGCCGAATAATATTCCCTGAAACAACCTGTATTGAAGCAATTGGATAAATAATACATAAACCAAAATTGTTGCGGTAACTGACATTATTATGCTTTGCTTATACGTTCTTTTTGCAGACAACCTTAAAAAAGAAAAGATATACAGCGGAATACCAATAAGAAATCCCGTCAAATATAATAAAATCAGAAAAAAAACTATCCAGAATACTCCTTGAAATTCCTTAATTATTTTATTTTTTACCAAGGTACTCTCGTTAAAAGCACTGGAAGCAGATGGAGATAAAACGACCTTCAATTGTATCAAACATTCAGTGAAAGTTAATCCAACAAATATCCAACCAATAAACCTGGGAAATATTCCGCTACCACCACGAAAATCGTATGCGGTTACTAACACCGCGATCGCCATGATCAATAAAAGTATCGCTACAGCGAGTGACGTACGATTATTACTCGATTGTTCCACCAGGATTTTTCCTCTTTTTAATCAATGCTTGGAGTAGTGGTATACAAAGCGCAAAAATCGAGCATAAAAATAATACCAATGCCGTATTGTCACTAAAAAACCCTGTCCAATTTCCCTCAAACATAATCATAGACTGTGTGTAGTTACGCTCCATTAAGCTACACAGGACCAAGGCGATGACCAGGGTAATTCTTGGGTAGTCATACCGAATCATCAGATATCCAAGCAGGCCAAAGAATGCCGCTGCAAATACATCACCAATTGTATTATGCACAGCATAAGCACCAACTAATGAGACAGATATTACAGATGGGATAAGTATGGAGGAATCTATATAGGCAATTCTGACCAGATAATATGCGGCCATACATATAAAAGCAGTACTAAGAATGGTTGCTCCAAGCATGGTGAGTATAAGTACAAAAATTGTATATTCACGTTCGATCAATAACATGGGACCAGGATTCAGACCATGTAATATCAATACACCCAGGAACAATGCCATCTCTGCGGTTCCTGGAACGCCAAAAGCCAGTGTTGGGATGAGTCCGCCACCATCTTTAGCATTATTAGCTGACTCCGGGGCAATCACGCCTCGAATATCCCCCTTACCAAAATTATTATCGTCTTTGGTAATTTGTGAAGCAAATGAATAGGACATAAAGGATGCAACCACCCCGCCAATTCCGGGTACCGCTCCTATGAGTGTACCAATAACAGATCCACTCATTACTATCTTGATATTTTTCAATGTGGCCTTTATGCCCTGCAGGGTATCAGTAAATCGAATACTTGATTGTGACCCTGCTTCGGTGATGCTACCGCCTTTTACAAATAAGACGAGCATTTCTGCAATGGCAAATAATCCTATGAGAACGGGTACGATGGATAGTCCATCCCATAAGTAATCACTACCACCGGTATAGCGTTCAGTTCCACCTATTTCGTCATATCCGACAAAACCGATAAATAAACCAATACATGCTGCTATGAGACCTCGCAACATATTTCCGCTGGAAACCGTCAAAGAGGTTAGACCCAATAAAGCAAGCATAAAAAATGCCGGTGGGCCAAACCAGAGGACAACGGTTTTAGCCACAGGTAGGACCATCACCAATATGATTAATCCGAATGCTCCGCCAATAGCGGATGCAGAGGCAGCTGCACCAATGGCAAGACCTGCTTTCCCTTGTTTAGTTAACGGATAGCCGTCAAAACAGGTAGCTGCATTGGGTGCAGTACCAGGTGTGTTTAAAAGAATTGCGGTTACCGCGCCACCTGCGGACACAGCTCCCATAACCCCACCCATCAGAATTATGGCCTGTTCCGGAGCCATACCAAATGTTAGCGGCAGTAACAATGCAATTGCCGTTGCACCACCCAGCCCGGGTATGATTCCAAACAAGACACCTACAACAACACCTAGTGCCAGGTAGATAAAATTTATTCCATCACTGAGCAGGTATGAAAAGGCAGTGAGTAATGATTCAAACATGAATGACGCCCTGCCTGGAAAATTTAGAGTTGATTCGGATTACTTAGATTCGTCACGAACTTCTCATAATAACTGAAATTGGTTTCAATCTCTGCTGCAGCCAAGTCACCATTGAGGGGGGCAACATCCATTGCTGCCAGTGCTGCTGCAGCCAAAAATTCTGGATCCTCCATTACCCGTAAAAAAGCCTCGCGTAATTTACTGAGGACATTCGGATCCATCCCTGGTGGCCCCGCGAGGGATCGTTGTACGTTTAGGTCGGTTAAGCCCGGAAATCCTAGTTCAGAAAACGTCGGTGTATCTGGAAAATTACTGTTACGTTTATTACCGGTTACTGCCAATGGTCGCAAATTACCGGACCTGACATATTGCACAGCAGTAGATATGGGTGAGATTGTAGCGTTACCATCTCCTCGTACCAGGGCAACCAGTTGATCGTTGGTACCAGAATAGCCCGTCAAGAATTTCAGATCTTTATCCATTAATCCCATTTGTTCGGCTGCGATCTGTATCGCCGCTAAAACCGTTGTCCCATAGCCGATAGAAACAAATGTAATTTTGTCCACGGCCTGAAGGTCTTCGATTGATTGTATGCCAGATGATTCTTGCACTAGTAGTACATAGTCCTGGGATTCTATACGGCCTATCCAGCTCATCTGATTCAATTCGTAATCCACCTTTTCCCCGAGAATACTGGGTAACACCAATCCCGGTAGATTGAGGATCCCTACGGTATAACCGTCTGGGTCGGCACGATAGATACTTGCAGTCCCACGCCGTCCACCCGTTCCCGGCATATTTTGTGGCAAAACGTTTACATCTTCACCCAGCTGGGCTGCAAAATATGGGGCAAAGACCCTGACAGTCGTGTCAAAACCGCCGCCTGGCCCATAGGGAATAACGATAGATATATTTTCCTGAGGAAACTCACCTTCCGTATTTCCTGAACACCCTGCCAAAATAACTAAAATTGAAGTACATATAATCAAAAACCGCATGTTTTACCCCTCTATTTTCCTACGTATCAGGTTACGATAGATTACCGTGATATTGCAAACTGAATTTATCTCATTTTAAAACATCAATCACTGGTACAACATTCATGACTCTATATGCATGACAACATTATATAAGAAACCGGAGTGCCTCAGAAATTAACGATAAAATTGTGCGCCTTAATGTAGCCCCTCTAGTACGTGTTTCCGCTTAATGCTTGAGTACTCATGAACCGGTGTTGCTGATGCATCAAAATAGGGTTCGGTATCACCTGACACTGCTACCCGTTCCATATGTCGATTATTTGGGTAGTAATCATTAACGGCATAATGCTGACAGGATCGATTGTCCCAGATAGCCACAGTCCCTGGTTGCCACTTTAAGCGAAATTGATACTCAGGGATACTGGCTTGTGCATAGAGCAATTCGAGCACACTTCTGCTTTCATCATCGGACAATCCCTTTATTCTCAAGGTGAATTGCCTGTTCACAAATATTACCCTTTGTAAGGTTTCTGGATGGGTAATAATTACCGGGTGCACAGGATTAGGAAACATCTTTTCCATTTGTAGCAATTCTTCCTGCTTATCAGGATTATCTTTGTAGAGTACTCTGAAATTTTTAAAGTCATGTATCGCGCTTAAGCCAATTATAAAATTTCTTACAGATTCACTTAAGCCATTGTACGCATCACACATATCAGCCCACATAGTGTCGCCACCGTAAGTGGGTATTTCAATACAGCGTAGAATCGTCAGCTTGGTAGGTTTTGTACGAAAGGTTAAATCAGAATGCCATACATCGGTAGAGAATACCGGATTTTCCTTATTATTCTTTACTATCTGAAGCTCAGGTTTGCCTTCACCCTGGGGCCGAAATGGATTAGTTTCCAATGACCCGAATTGTTCCCCAAAACGAATCTGTTGCTCCGCAGTCATTTGTTGGTTACGAAAGTAAACAACCTTATGTTCAAGTAAGGCCGAGTAGATTAAATTAAATTCAGATTCAGGGATCTTCTTTGACAGATCGATACCAGTTATCTCGGCGCCTATGGTTGGTTGGCAACGAATAATTTCAACCACAACACAATCCCATGTGAACTAATATAGTCGAATTAGTATTTTTATTAATCAATGCGGCCGTGTATGGGTACAAAAAGATCATCCACTGGAAATTCTTTTTCTATAAAATGCTGTTGCTGCATATATTTCACAAAGGCCTCAAGGGTCGGACGGTTTTCTTCTACACCATATGCCCAGAGCTCCTTGCCAAAATATTCATCCACTTCATGTAAATCATCGAACAACCAGGGCAGCATATAACGTTGTGCGGCAGAGAAATACATCTTATCCATGGCCCACTTTTTTGACTCCTGAAATGCCTTGAATAGACTCGTTGCTATCCATCTATTCTGTTCGTAGATATCCCTTTGAATTGCCACGGTGTGCATGATCGGGTGGATCTTGTGTTCACGGTAGTAGCGTTTTTCTTCCTCGCGAGGATTAGGAAACAAACGAGTAACCTTGTCTGGATCTGTGCGGACGGAATCGGGCAATCTTGAACCAATCAAGGCATCGATTTCACCGTCACGCAGCATATCGGATAATGATTTGTCTGAGGTATTCTGAACGATGTCTACAGGTTGTAATAAATCGGGAACAGCAGGGGGTTTACCATGTGTCCCAGCCTTCTCAACAGCACCCTGGACCCACTGAACATTCGACAGGTCGACACCGTAAACATTCTGTAGATCACCTCGAATCCAAATGGCCGCAGTTATCGTATAGAGCGGAACACCAATACGTTTACCCGCAAGATCCTTGGGTTCTTTGATGCCAGATTTCGTATTTATAGTGATAAATCCATGCCGAAAAGCCTTAGAAGGAAAAACGGGTAGCGCTACAAACGGACTATTGCCCCTTGATGTCATGACTACATGCTCTGACAAAGACAGTTCAGACATATCAAAGGCCTTGTCCCCCACCATCCTGTCAAATATCTCACGTGGGGCCTGAATTTCCATATAATTCAGATCAATCCCTTCGACTTCTATTCGATTATATTGCAGCGCCTCCATTCTATCGTAGGGACCACAGGCAAATGATAATTTTAATTTTGACATGTATAGCTTCCTGTTTATTTATTTTCTAGTTCGAGATAGAGTTAGTATATCAGTAGATTGGCGCGTTGAGTATTAACAGAACCTTCAAATACTAACTATAGGTTAATAATAAAGTAACAGGCGAAGAGATCTCAACAATGCTTCAATCTTGTGCACAACAGCCTGCTTTTATTTATCGGAATAAAGAGTATCCTAACCATAAATCAGCCAAATACTATCGGGAAAACATCATGAATACCAACTGTAACGCCAAACTTATATTTGTCTTTTTAGCCCTAACATCGCTTTCATTTTCCATTACAGCTGAAACGAACATTGCCCCAAAACTCGAAGCGTTACAACCCCTCAAGACTGGAGATAAAGCTCCAAATTTTACCGCACTTAAGGTTGACGGATCAGAATTTAATTTTGATGCCAGCACGTTGGAACGACCAGCCTTAATTATATTTTATAGGGGAGGATGGTGCGGTGCCTGTAATCAACAACTGCGAGATGTCTCAACAGTATTCTCAGACATCAAGCAATTGGGGGTGGATGTCTTGTTTCCGAATGGTGACAGACCTAATATTTTATATTCCAGTTTAAGGCCAGAAACCAAAACTGCCATTGATGGGCTAGGCTACACCTTACTGTCTGACTCAGATTTAAATGCGGCTCAGGCTTTTAGCGTTGCATATGTATTAGCGGATGACGTCCTCAAACGATACCGGTCACGAGAAGAATGGGACCTTTATAATTCTTCAATCGATAAGCATGATGCCCTGCCATTGCCTTCCATATATATCGTTGATACAAAGGGTATGATTGCTTTTGATTACTACAATTTTGATCCAACCATACGCTTATCAGCAGAAGACCTGAAATTGGCTGTTAAAAAAATTGTGGCAGACAGTAAATAAACCATCGAAGTTTGCTTTAAATATTAAAAATAAATTTAACCGAATAAAATACTAGAGGTAGAAATAATGATGACACCTAACATAAAAAATCTACTGACTTTCTTAATATTATATTTATGTGTTTCTGTCCCAGTTATTGCAGAAGTAAATATTGCCGCAAGTGCAGAAGAAACCAAGCCCATGAAGGCAGGAGAGAAGGCCCCTGATTTCACGGTGTACAACGTTGATGGTTCTCCATATCATTTCCAGGCTGATAATGTTGAACGTACTACTGTATTGATTACCTTTAGAGGTGGCTGGTGCCCCCTATTGCAATACTCAATTACAGGAACTGCGTAATGTCCTTCCAGAAATTAAAGCCCTCGGTGTTGATATTCTATTTCTAAGTGGAGACCGCCCTGAAATTTTATATTCAAACTTGAAACAGGAAACACAAGATTCCATTGCGCGTCTAGATTATACAATTCTTTCTGATGCCAAGCTGGATGCGTCCATGGCACTGGGTCTCGCATTTAAAATGCCAGATAATACCCTGGATAGATTCAGGAAAAGGAATCGTGAAATCGCAGATTCCTCTATTGCCAATTACAATGCCCTGCCTATTCCAGCTGTTTATGTCATAAATACCAATGGCTATATAGCATTTGTACATACCAACCCCGATTTCAAGGTTCGATTGCCAGCGGCTGAGGTCAAGGCTGCAGTGGAGAAGGTTCTGGCAAATTAGTCCATATATGTTAATGCCTGCTAACCTCGAAATGTATAAACACAAGGCCCGTATGTAACAGGCCTATAATTTTTCTAGTCCTTAATTATTCTCATCCTCTGGTTTTACCAGCATATGGCCACATTCACATTTAGTGGCCCAATATTCCCATGCACGCCAGGTCTCAGGTGAGTAAGGTTTATATCCCCGATTACGTGCATCAATCTCGCCCTGGGAAAGGGATTTAATATCACCCCCCAGTCTCAATGCAGAAGATAAGGCACGGGCATTTCGTGGTAAATATACTGCCATACGCACTGCCTCAATCAGGGATCGCGCAGCCGAGGCAAAGCCATGCCCACGCATTAAGGCGACATTATTATCAGAAAGTGTTTTTGCAAGGTCATCCGCCTGATCCATATTTGAAACCAGTAAATTTGTATCACCAAATTTATCTGATATATCCCATACCGGCACATTGGCGCCAATAAAACTGCCTGAATGTATTACCGGTCTTAATGGCGTACCATTTGCGATGCCAAATGGCAGGATATCCTCTGCATGGGCATGAACCGTGGATAGTACTTCTGGACGGGCTTTTAATATTGCCGCATGAATAAAGCGTTCCAGATACAAAGACCGTTTTTCATCATTGACGGGGTTTCCGTCCAGGTCCAACTCCACAATATCATCCTTGGTAACCAGTTCCGGCGCTAGAGATCGAGCAAGAAAAAAGGTATTGGGGTTGTCCGGGTTTCGTATACTGATATGGCCGTAGGCATCAACGACCTCTTCTTTGGCTAAAATTCGGTTTGCGATAACGAGATCATTTATTACTCTGTCTTTCTCATTCATGATTAATTCATTCCTGCTGGTTGAAGTATAAGCTGATATTTTAGATTTGATTACATCGATCTAAACCTGGAATTACACTAGCTTGAGATGTTTACCAAGTCAAGAATCCTGCTATATAGAACTACTCTATCAAATATGGATATTGCTGTTTATAGACTATTATCTGAATTATGTAGTTTTCTCAGCGCAGCTATACAAATTATATAGTAAACGCTATGTAACCCCGAAAAAAGTTGACATAAGATACTGCCAACGCCAGAATCTCAAGGCGTAAAATCTTTTCCATTTCCATTTACATTAACTTACTAATAAATCAGGGAACTATCTTGGCTGAAATTACATTATCCGATGGTAAAACCATCTCTTATCACGACAGTGGAAGTGGAAAAACGATCCTCTTTCTACATAGCTTCGGACATAATAAAAATCTGTGGTATCCACAATTAACCCATTTTCGAGAACTGGGTTACCGTGTCATAGCCCCGGACATGCCAGGACATGGCTATTCATCATTCCATCCCGAATCTCATACTGTAGATCTCATGGCTCAATCCTATATTGAATTTCTCAATGAGATAAATGTTGAAAAAGCAGTGGTTGCCGGAATATCAATTGGAGGCTATATCGCCTTACGAATGTGGGCCAGAAATTCCAGTGTTATGTCCGGCCTGATAATGATTTGTTCAAAGGCCGAGGCAGACTCTGATGAAATCAAGGAACGTCGACGCGCCCAAATCGAAAACATCGAAAAGAACGGACTTGAAGCATTTGTAGAATTGACGGGGCCAAAACGTGTTGCACCAAAAACTGTAGAAGAGAAACCTTGGGTAGTCGACTGGATAAAAATGATGAATTATACGGTCAGTGCTGAGGCTAATGCCAAGACCCTGGAAGCTATGGCCATTAAGGAAGATGATACCCATACATTGGAAACCATCGATGTTCCAGCACTGATTTTATCGGGAAGTAATGACATATTTATTCCAAGTGACTCCCCGCATAACATGGAAAAAGGAATTAAAAATGCGGTTCATCATGTGGTAGAAGATACTGGGCACGTTGCCAGTCTGGAAAACCCCATTTCAGTGAACACGCATCTTGAAGAATTTCTAAAAAATATTTAAATCAAATCATTCACTAATTTATTTACAAGAGGTCCAACTTGAAATTACTAACATTTACTACCGACAATAATTCACGACAAACCCTGGGTGCACATATAGAAGAAAATAATATTCTCGACATGGCCAGGGCCTATGAACTCATTAACAATGCAACTGCCCCTGACTGGTTTAGTTCAGTAAGTAATTTACTTGAAGGCGGCGAACCTGCCATGGCACTAGCCAATGAAATTTTTGGCCAGGCAAAAAGTAAAAGCGATGACGGACTTATCCATGATATGGGCAAGATAAACTTCCATCCACCGGCAGGCGATCGAGCAAAAATATTGTGCGTCACTATGAACTACAGTGCCCATGCCCAAGCGAGTGGTAGTAAACCATCAGAACAACCCTATTTCTTTTTAAAATTTGCCACTGGCTTGACACCCCATGGCGCACCTATTTGCCATTCAAAAACATCGCAAAAACATGACAGTGAAATAGAGCTGGGAATCGTTATTGGTAAACGTGGTAAATATATCTCCCGAGAAAATGCGTTTGACCATATTGCAGGTTATACCGTGATAAATGACTTTACCTGGCGTGATCGCAGGTCCCTGGACAATGATCCGAATAATGCACGTTTACACTGGTTTACCTTGAAAAATCTCGATAATGCGGCACCGATCGGACCCTGGCTGGTGACTCGGGACGAGATACCTGATCCCTATAAGCTCGAGATAAAATTAACCTTGGATAATGATCCAGATCATGTCGAAGTGGGTTCAACTGAAGGTATGATGCATCGTATAGATGATCTGGTCTATCACGCATCGAACGGATTGACCCTGGAACCAGGTGATGTGATTGCGTCAGGCACGCCTCACCATGTGGCATTCGGAAAAGAAAGATGGTTGCAAGACGGAGATGTCCTCAGAGCAGAGATTACCGGTATCGGCGCACTGGTTAATCCGATTAAATCAGAGTCTTAATCAGAAATGATGTGACTGGACGAGAGGTGAACTGAAATGAACGAACAAGCCAAGACACCACGGGATATTTTTATAGAGGATTTGTTGGAAAACAATTTTACGACTTTTTTTGTTGCGACACATCCTAAATACTCCAAAGGAAATCCGGCTTTTCGATTTACACCTGAACCTGTTAGTGCTGCTGTGCCCTATTCCTGGTCTTATGCCGAGGCCAGGAAAAGATTAATGGCGCTGAGTGACCTTTTGACTCAGGAAGAGGCAGAAAGACGCAATATCAATTTTGTTAACCCAGCACTTAAGGATTTCATGCCTGCAGCAGCACTGCCTACCCTGCGCGGTGGAATTCAACTATTACTACCAGAAGAAAAGGCATTTTCACACCGCCATTCCGCCAATGCCTTTCGTTTGATCCTTGAGGCACCTGAGAGCGGTGCCTATACAACAGTTGAAGGTAACAGACTCCCCATGCATAAGGGTGATCTTTTGTTAACGCCTAACTGGACCTGGCATGACCATCATAATGAAGGAGACTCACATGTCATCTGGTACGATGGCCTTGATGTTCTTATGGCCTACTGGTTAGGCGGCGTATTTTATGAAGAGATGAAGGACATCTCCGATGAACAATACCAACCTGTTCTTCATGAATCGAATTCCATCACGGATCAATACGGCCCAGGACTAATACATCGCAAACAAATGTTTCCTGATCACATCCCTATAACAGATAACACCCTGATCTATTATCCATACAGCAAGTCACGTGCCTTACTACAAGACTTGTCTGAAAACGGCGAGGGCGATCCGTATCAAGGTATACACGTAGATTATGTAAACCCGGTAACCTGTGGCCCTACTTTTCCAGGTATGAGTAACGGTATTCGTCTAATAAACGGAAAAACATCTGTGGAGGCTATGCACAGAACAGAAAACATAATATTTATAGTGCTTGAAGGGTCGGTGACATTTCACCTGCCAGATAATAAAATATTCACAGTTCAGTCTCATGACGTAACCGCAATCCCCTCATGGGTGCCTTACAGCATTACCAATAATGAGAATGAACCAGCAATACTTGCAACCCAGTCTGACAGACCCGTATTTCAGGCTCTGGGCTTCTACCGTGAGGCGAACGTTTAGTCTTCGTTGTATTTTTGGTAATGGCATGGACGCCATGATCTCTCTAATTCGTACACAAATTTTCTCTCTATTTACAAAATTTATGTAATTATTGCTGTAAAATATGTACGGACTAAATGAAAGACAATTGGCGTAAGCATGTCAGTTTTATAACCCTTTGATATAAATTATTAACCACGGTCAATATGACCTAACCCGAATGAATGGAGAGTGTGAATGTCTAAGTTAAAAATGACCTTGGGATGCTGGGGATATGACCGAACCAATGCATTGAAAGATGGCTCGGTACAGGCCGACGGAATTGATCTTAATTTTCTGGATATGTCTGTGGAAGAGACCTTTTTTCGCATGTTACGTCATCAGGAATTTGATGCCGCCGAGATGTCAATGTCTTCATACACGGTAACAATGTTTAATGAAGACAGGCCGTTCATTGCCATTCCAGTATTTCCATCCAGGGTTTTTCGACACTCAGCAATATTCGTAAACGCTGATTCAAATATAAATGAGCCTAAAGATCTAATTGGTAAACGAGCGGGTTGTCCAGAATATCAGATGACAGCACCTGTTTGGATTCGAGGAATTATGTCAGATGAATATGGTGTGCCAGTTGATAGTGTCCACTATATGACGGGGGGCGAAGAAGAACCTGATCGACCAGAAAAAATTAAATTAAATTTACCAGATAATATAAAGGTTGAGCCTATAGGACCTGGCAAGACCCTGGGCACCATGCTTGAATCAGGCGAACTGGATGCCCTCTATACCGCCAGAGCACCTTTGTCTTTTTATGATAAGAATTCAAAAATTAAACGCTTATTTGAAAATTATACAGAGGTAGAGCGAGAGTATTATAAAAAAACGGACATATTTCCCATAATGCATTGTGTTGTCATTCGACGGGATGTGTATGAAAAAAACCCATGGGTAGCTCAATCTTTATTGAAAGCCTTCACGCAATCCCAACAAAAAACCTACAACGATATCTCACTGACTGGTTCACCCATGATCATGCTGCCCTGGATCGTCTCATTGATTGAAGAGGCTAAAAAAACCATGGGGAATGATTTTTGGCCTTATGGTTTCGAAAAAAACCGCGAGGTAATTGCTACATTTCTGAGATACCATTTCGAGCAAGGCTTATCCAAACGTCAACTGGAGCCAGAAGAATTATTTGCCCCGGAATCCATGGAATCCTTTGTAATCTAGAGATAATTTGAGATGAATATTATGCAATTAATATCATCCTCCATATTAATCACAAGTATTAGTTTTGCAAATTTTCATAAAAATTCACAAAGCTATTCTTATGAATACTTTACCATCTTGTCATAGCAACGTAACATAAGCGGTTATGTTACAAAAAACTGTCATTCGAACCTCAAGCGCCCGTATTCCAACAAAATATGGGGAGTTCCAATTGTCCTACTACACCAACACAGAAGACGACAAGGCACACCTTGCATTACGCATGGGAGACTTTGAATTAGGTGAAAATATTTTAGTCAGAGTACATTCTGAATGCTTTACGGGCGATGTACTGGGATCACAGCGATGTGATTGCGGAGAACAACTTGACCGTGCCCTACAAGTGATTGCTGAACAGGGATGCGGCGTCATAGTATATATGCGACAGGAAGGACGAGGCATTGGCTTACGTAAAAAAATCGAAGCATATAACCTACAGGATGAAGGTCATGATACGGTTGACGCTAATTTGATATTGGGACATCTAGCAGATGAGCGGGAATATAATCTTGCCGCACGAATTCTTGAAGATCTTGGTATTAAATCGATTCGACTAATGACAAACAACCCAACAAAAATTGACGCACTGGAGTCAGAGGGTATAAAAGTCAATGAACGCGTAGAACTAGTCAGTACTGTCAACCCAGAGAACGCGCGTTATTTACAAACCAAAGCAGAACGAATGAATCACATCCTCTCAGTAAACCAGGGTTCAAACGTTGTCTCAATCAGCGAAAAGCATGAACCTCAACCAACAGATTGAGCGCTGGTTAACTACACGCAAAAATAATTTTACCTCTGAAATTCGTCCTTTCGTAACCTTGGCCTTCGCACAAAGCCTGGATGGTAGTATATCAACACAGCAAGGAGAATCGCTCTCCTTAAGCGGAACAAAGTCAATTCAATTAACTCATCAACTTCGTAGTTTGCATGATGGTATCCTGGTTGGTATTGAAACAGTTTTGACAGACGACCCGCAACTTACTGCCAGGGATTGGAACGGTCCAAATCCACAACCTATTGTCTTAGACAGTTTACTACGGATGCCAGTGAACGCCCGCCTCTGTCACCACCCAGATAAAAAATGCTGGATACTTACGGTGTCTGCTGAGCCTGAAGAGATGGAAGACAAGCTTGAAATACTTTGCTTTAATAATGCAGATGAGAAACGCGTTCCGCTGGACAAAGCAATGAACTTAATAAGGCAAAAAGGCATCGCCAGTCTTATGGTAGAAGGTGGAGGAACTGTCATTACGGCTTTTTTAAAGGCGCGTATTGTGGACGCCATTGTCATTACAATTGCGCCAAAAATTATCTGTGGTTATAAAGCGGTAAATAATTTGGGATCAACTAACCTGAAACATTTTCCCCATATTGATCTATTGAATTCGGAAAAATTGGGTAATGACCTTATCATATGGGGTGATATGAATTTTGGAGAGATAACAGCTTGAAAGCAAAACAACTCTGGTTTACTAAACCTTACACGATAGAAATACGTGAACAGGATGTAGAACCATTAAAACACGGAGAGGTATTTGTCCGGTCAATATGTTCTGCCATTAGTGCTGGTACTGAACAGTTGGTGTACCGTGGTCAACTCCCTGCAGGGTTGGATCTGGATAGCGATATTGTTTCTTTAACGAACAATGACGGCAATTATCCACTACAGTATGGCTATGCTACCGTTGGAGTTATTGAGCAAGTCGCAAGCAAAGAAAACGAAATGCTAATTGGTAAAAATGTGTTTGCATTTTATCCACATACTAGTCATTTTAATATAAAGTTAGATCAACTTATTTTCCTGCCAGAAGATATAAAGCCCGAATCTGCAGTGTTCCTGGCGAATATGGAAACTGCAGTGAACCTTGCTATGGACGGTAATCCTCGTATTGGGGAATCGGTTATTATAGCTGGACAGGGAGTTGTTGGACTCCTACTCTCGGGCATCTTAAGCCAGTTTCCAATTGCAAACCTGTATGCTCTAGACCATATCGAAAAACGTAGATCCACGAGTAAATTATTTGGAGTTAAAAATTCATATGATTCGAGGTCAGGACAAGATACTGATAATCTGAAACAAATAATGGAGAAGAATTACCCTGGTGGAGGCTGTGACCTGATATATGAAGTATCTGGTTCTCCTGAAGCCCTGAATCTTGCCATTGAATTATGTGGATACACTGGACGTATTGTCGTTGGCAGCTGGTATGGGACAAAGTCGGCAGACATACAACTCGGTGGAAAATTCCATAGAAATAGAGTGCAAATTATTAGCAGTCAGGTAAGTACTATCGCATCAGACTTAACAGGCAGATGGGACAAAGCGAGACGATTTCAGACAACATGGGAGATGATCCGAAAACTACATCCAGAAAGATTGATTAGCCATCGCATTCCATTTGAATCAGCGTTAGATGCTTATCAACTCCTGGATAAATCACCTCATGTAACATTACAAACTCTACTGATTCATCAGTAGTAAATTAAAGGAGAAGATTATGTACACGGTGGCCGTACGACGAGACTTTATTGCCCGTCACTTCCTCATTGGGGGTGATTGGGGGAGAGAAAATAGTCCCCACGCACATCATTATGTGGTTGAAGTAAAGATAGAGCATGCAAAATTGGACCAACATGGCTATCTTGTTGACATCGTTAAAATTGAATCTGAACTAGATGCGCTGGTGGAATGTTATCGGGACAATCTTCTGAATGACTTTCCTGAGTTTGATGGGATAAACACCAGCATTGAGCACTTTAGTAGGATTATCTGGAATA
>CAUZRI010000003.1:0-22325 GCA_963582285.1 Gammaproteobacteria bacterium
CTTCATTGCCAGAACGTCGTTGTAATAACAATTCTGCCTCTTCACGACCATCTCTACCAAAGTACTTATGCAATAAGTAAACCATTGCCCATAAATGCCTGCCTTCTTCTACATTTACCTGAAAAACATTGCGCATGTCATAAAGTGATGGAGCGGTTTTTCCAAGGAAGCGTTGTTGTTCTACCGACGCAGGTTCGGTGTCGCCCTGAATGACAATGAGTCTTTTAAACATGGCGCGATATTCTCCAGGGACTTCCTGCCAAACGGGTTCACCCTTGTGTTGACCAAATGATATCTTTCGGCCTTCTTCTTTTGGTGATAATAAAATTCCCCAACGGTAATCAGGCATTTTTACGTATCCAAATTTTGCCCAACCTTCCGGATCTACACCAATCGCGGTACGCAAATAGACTTCTGCATCCTGAAAGCCGTTCGGTCCCATGTCCTTCCACCAATTTATAAAATTTGGATACCATTGTTCCAATGCACGTTGCAAACCGCGGTCCGATGACAAATCGACATTATTAGGAATCAATGTATCGTAATTTACCGTGTTAATTGTGCTCATGTTTATACCCTCTTGTTGTCGTATTCAGGCCGTGATCCAGTACCATATTTTTTTAATGCACCTGTTTCACTTACCGCATTGGGCCGCTGGAAAATCCAGTTCTGCCATGCAGTAAGACGTCCAAAAATCTTGGTTTCCATCGTTTCTGGTCCGGCGAAACGTAGATTAGCCTCCATGCCAGTCAATGCATCGGGTGAATAACTGGCTCGTTCTTCATCCAGTAACCGAATTTCATCCTTCCAATCAAGCTCATCTGGGATAAAAGTAACCAGTCCCAATTTCATTGCAGCTCTAGCATCCAGCGCTGTGCCGATAGTAGTTCTGGTCTTCTCAACACTTTCCGGTTCGCCTAAAAATCTGGTTTGCAGTCGCGTTATTCCATTTGACATAGGAAACGGACCAAAATTTGATTCTGTAAGACTAATGGTTGCAGCGGGGGCATCATTATTTTCAAGTTGTCCATCCAACATGTAACAACGATCCACAGCAAACAATAATTCAGCAAGAAAGCCTGTAAAGCAACTACCTTGTTCTACTAACGCAAAACCGGAGCGCGAGGTCAGATCAATTCGTTTTAGGGTACGCTTCCAGTACAGCAGTATCTCATTAATGAGCCAGTTCTCGGCATGTTTGCGCAAGAAATTGTCATAGGTTTTAACAATTTCAGAGTCACCTAAAGATTTGTAATTTATGGTACCAATAGTGGGTTCGTTGAAGCGTAGATGAAGAATTGCATCATCCAATTGCCTTACCAGGGCCAGTGGCCAGAATAAATCACCCTCTGAAATAACGTTGTCTATATTATCAGTACACATTAGCTCCGGTGTTTTAATGGTTAGGCTGACGTTATTCGTCTTACGATCAATAATTAATGAGATATATTTATAATTAATTTCATCGCTGGAAATGTCACGCTCAATTTTATTGAGACTGATGCCGTTTGAGCTATCTGGTCTTGAGGAATCCTCTGCCAGTTGATTTGCCTTTTCCATAATACGGTCTTCATATTTTGAGCGGGATACGATTTCATCTACCAGGCGCCAGTCCACTGCTCGCTGACCCTTAATTCCTTCTTCAAGTGTACAAAAAATATCGGCATAGTCACGGCGTACTTTTCGTTTGTCTACTACTCGTGTAAGGCCACCTGTGCCAGGGAGAACTGCAAGTAGTGGGACTTCCGGTAAAGATATTGCAGCATTTCCATCATCCATTAACATAATGTAATCATTGGCCAGGGCCAATTCATATCCACCGCCAGCTGCTACGCCATTAATGGCGCACAGATATCGTTGACCAGAAAAACGACTGGCATCTTCTATTGAATTCCGGGTCTCATTGGTGAATTTACAAAAGTTAACCTTATGCCCATGCGTCGCAGTGCCGAGCATACGAATATTGGCACCTGCACAAAAGATATTGTCTTTACCGGAACGTAAAACGACAGTTTTGACTTCAGGATGTTCTATACGTAGACGTTGCACAGCATCATATAGCTCAATATCAACACCAATATCGTAGGAGTTTAGTTTGAGCTCATACCCATCAAACGCGGTCTGATCCTCTGCAACATTCATGATTAACTCGGCGACCTGTCCTGAAAACTTGATAGACCAATGATGGTATTGGTCCGGGTGGGTACGAAAATCAAGTATAGAATTCTCGCTTGTGCGGGCATTAATAACTTCATTAAGCATTATATTGCATATTCCATGGTTATTATTGTAAAATAATGCATAATAATAGACAAATGAGTTCTTTAAGGCAAGCCAATCTATTGTGATACACATAGAAAATACAAAGGAAATTACGCATACCATTCCCCTTGAACTTGAGGCATTGGGTAAACGGATAAGGCAACTGCGCAACAGTAAACGTCTCTCGCGTAAGGCATTATCACAAATTGCAGACGTCTCAGAGCGACACCTGGCCCAGTTGGAAACCGGAAAAGGAAATATTTCTGTAGTGTTATTGTCGCGGATAGCTATGGCATTACAATCAAATCTTGGCGAGATATTTCGAAGCGAATACTCTGAAGGTTCGATGGAAGCGGTCATGATCAATGACCTGATACAACAAATAAATCCAGAAGACAGGCAAAAGGCATTACAGTTACTCATTGATCAATTTCTAAACAGAGATAGCCAGAAACGAAGATTGGCATTGATTGGGTTGCGCGGGGCAGGTAAATCAACATTGGGTAAAGAACTTGCCAAGCATTACGACTTACCGTTTATCCAATTGGTAAGTGAGATTGAACGTCTGGCTGGAATGAATATTTCAGAGATATTTTCACTTTCAGGGCAAGAGTATTATCGTCGTTTGGAGGAAAAGGCGTTGATGGAGACGCTCCGGCAGTATGATAATTGCATAATTGAAACTGGCGGAAGTATTGTAACGGATTTGAATTTGCTCAATCTGTTATTAAAGTCCTGTTACGTCGTATGGGTTAGCGCCCAACCAGAAGAGCATATGCAAAGAGTAATCGACCAAGGTGACTTGCGACCTATTCTTAACAATGACGATGCAATGTCAGATATGCGACAAATTATTCAACAGCGGGAGACATTATACAAACAGGCCCATGCGCATCTGAATACGTCGAATCGAACTGTTGATGAATGCATGCGCGAATTATCAAATTTATTTCCAAACTAAAGATTAAGGTCATTTAATGAAAATTATTGTTAAGAGAGTCTAGATGGGTGATAGTTTAAGAGACGAATTTCAGGCACTTATTAAACCTGTCACGGATTTTATCGGTGACAGGAACCTGGATGAATCACTGGGATTGGATTTAAATCAGATATTTCCAGCAACGAGTCTTGAGTTCAAGGCGATAGAATCCGCATGTGGTATTGCAATCAAGGATGGTTGGATGTGTAAATATGAAGCCGATGGCATTCGTTATGGACGTGTCATCAAACCATCCGATGATCTGAACGGGTATAGTGTGGATGTTGTTGATATGGAAAATACCAGGGGACCTCATCACCGTCATCCACGTGGTGAGATTGATATGGTTATGCCGAATCAGGGTGATGCATTGTTTGATGGTCAAGCTGCGGGCTGGAAAGTCTATGCAAGTGGCTCCGCTCATTACCCCACCGTTACGGGTGGCAGGGCATTGGTATTGTATTTATTACCCGCTGGAGAAATTGAATTTACTTGAAAGTAAGTGATTACTAACAAAACTAACTCATGAGATACTATCCTTTTATTATCTCCTGGTAATATAATAAAAATATCAGTAACTCTCCAGGACTATGCCCATGAGTCACTATAAACAAATCCTTGTAGCAGTTGATTTTTCTGATCCTTCCATCAGGGCATTACAGGTTGCCAGGGAGCTTGGTACACGCCTGAATGCAAAACTTATCGTTATTCATTTTGTACCCATGCGCATTATGGATATGGGTATGGAGGGAGGCGTCGATTTTATTGAAGAAATGCATCAAAGTGAGTTGGCAGAAGCCAGGATTAAACTCGAAAAATTTATTAAGGAGAACACTACCTCAGATGACGAGATCGAACATCATCTACGTTCCGGTGAACCGGCAGCCGAAATGAATTCAATGGCGGCTGAAGTATCTGCGGATATGATAATTATTGGCACACACGGCGGGTCGGGAATAAAGCATTTATTAATGGGAAGTGTGGCAGAAAGTATCTTGAGAACGGCCGATGTTCCGGTTTTAAGTGTTCGATCCTCTTAACTAATTATTCTATCTCTCAACAACTTGGTCGTTTACCTTGTGACATAGCTTGATTAAATAATCGCTGGGCATCTGGCATCGCGCTTTTCAAATCATTAATTCGAGTTTGATGTGATGGATGCGTAGATAAAAACTCTGGCGGTTGTTCCTTGTTTTCTTTACGCATGTTTTCCCATAGTAATATACTGGCACCAGGTACAAACCCTACATTTGCCATATAATTCAGTCCTAATATATCTGCCTCGCTCTCTTGTCCGCGACCATAGGGAAGGAGTATTCCCGCTTGCAAACCAACGCCAAGTAGTCCCAGTAACTGTGCCTTTTGTGGTGTAACAACTCCTGCCATTGCCTGTACCAGTTGAAAACCGGATTGTGTTGCATAAGCAGCTGATATCCTGGCGTTACCATGATCAGCACTAACATGTGCGATCTCATGACCAATGACAGAAGCAAGCTGATCTTGACCGTCAGCTACATTGAGTAAACCCGTATAAACGCCAATTTTACCACCGGGTAGGGCAAAGGCATTAACAGCTTCATCTTCAAAGACAACGACCTCCCAGCTAGTGTTACCAGGAATTTCACGGATAATAGCGTCGGCCACACACCTGACGTAGGTGTTTAGCGCCCTATTGCGATTGATGGGAGTACTACGCTTAATGTCTTCAAATGCGGTAACGCCCATTCTGGTAACTTCACTTTTTGGAACTATTTTTAACTGGCTTTGACCTGTTGGTGATGTGGCGCAGCTAGTAAGAGAAGTTACAAAAAAAGTCGAAGCTAAAAAAATAGCTGGGAGATTATTAATTTTATTTTTCATTAGTGAATTCTCTGAATCAATAATAAGTTCGTGAAAATAAATAACCGGGTTACACAATAATTGTGTAACCCGGCGGGATCAGATCATAAAACCTGTATTGGATGAGAGTAATAAAACCTGGGGGATAGGTTCAATCGTCACGTCCATAGGTTGAATGATCATGATTTTTTAAAATTTATAATTTAATTCTGAGCAATTCGCCAGGTACCATCTGGCTCTTGGCATGCCACACCGTACGCATTTTCGGTACTCCCGGCGATTGATACCGTTTGATAAAATTCCCTGCAGTAACTTCCTGATTCTAAATTTCCTTCCCGTGTAGGCGTTATGGTCCCTGAATTTCTACTTTGTGGATTATTCCAGGTAATTTTCTCACCGATGGGTGCAGCTTGTGCCTTGTTATTTGCCTCGTTTGCCTTGAGCCTATCAACCTCATCCATGGAACGACCAACTTCGCTACCAATCAGGCCGCCGATAAATACACCAGCAGCCGTGGTAGCAAGTTTGTCAGATCCTCCTCTACCACCAAACTGAGCGCCTAGTAATCCGCCCAGTGCAGCACCTGTTACAGCACCGACACCTTGTCTCTCGCTATATGAGTTAGCGGTACAACCTGCACTGGCAATAATTATTGCAATGAGACTGGTTGTAACGAATTTATTATTAAGTGTCTTCATAATTTCACCATTTTAGTTGGATTGAAATAAAGCGTCATACCTTAATTATATTTATAATCATGTATTCCACCCGTAATAAAAAAACATAAATTATTGTCTTGTAGCTAATAACGATTCAGTGCGGATCAGGTTTACAAATAAAATAAATATTTGTAGGGAACTTTAACTAAATAGTTCTATACAAAATCAAACGTCAACAGGTGATCACATATAAAAGACAGAAACTTAAGCTATACTATTCAAATTACTTATATGATTTGGAATTCAAGATGGACGATTCAAGAGATGATATTGATAAATATGATTTGATAGCAGATAAAAAGCATCAGGAAATAGAATTATCATTCCTCTTTGGAAAGGATATTGTTGAGCAAGCTCTATTAATTGATGTGGTAGATTTGAATCTGAGTGATGCTATGACACGGAGTATTTCTGAAGGGGTGACCCGGCTTAAAAAAGTACGCGATCAACCTGAAAATCAGCTAAAACTAATCAACGATATGACACCAGGTGAGCGACTGGTGATATGCATGTGGATCATGGATATGAACCTGCTTGATAAACTTCAAAGCAGGAGTTATCTGCAATCCTGATTATTCGTCTATTGATGGTATTGTCAGATAATCCCTAAAAATTAAAAATTGAATTTACCATCAACCTGTTAATATCTCCTGTTCTGCCGTCATGTACGACACGGTAGCCCCAAATATATTCAAGACCGAATTCAAGTTGTTCCATGGGCATCCAAATAATATTCATGTGACTGGAAAAAAGCTTTCTATTTGCCTCCGCATCTTCATCAGGATTAAGGTTATAAAATCCCATACCAAAATCAATATTGCTTGATATGGTATCAGTCCACATGTGTTTATACGTTACAAATCCACCATAGCCGAATTGGGAGTCCAGCTTACCTTCGGGTGTTATTGACGCGCCCTGGTCCCTTCCTCCTTCCAGGTAGCGGCCAATGCCGTCACCCAAATTTATATACCAGGTTAGTCGATCTCTATGATCTGGAAACCAGTATCTACCTGAAGTGGTTAGTCCCCATGCAGTTATATTATCTTTTGCCCCCCCCGGTATACCTTCGTTGATACCCATACGTCTCACCATCGCTCCGAAATGGTACATCCAGTCATCGGTTTCATGACGGTAGTGCATGGCAAGATCTGGATAGCCGTCATGCATATTTTCATCATCGGCATTGACAAAATCGGCGTGTGGATTCTCAACTGCAAAAGCCCATTCCCGTTCGTCATCGAAACGGTGGGTATAGCGTATTTGCCCCTGGCGGATCATAGTACGACCGGTAGGCCCTGTTGGATCTACCTTGTCACCGAAGACAGTATTGTTGAGAAATGTAGAATAGGTTTGCCCTATTAGAAAATTACCGATTTCACCATAGGCGTGGCGGAGATTGAATGCGGTACGGCTGGTTGTACCGCGGCTACCTTTATTATCCGGGTCGCCTTTGAAGTCGCCCTGGATGAAAGTACGCATGTTGCCGTAATCCGTAGGTGAAAATGTTTCGATGGCAAATCGGGCATCTTTTCCTGAGAGCCTAGTATCTCCCCTGTTCTGGTATTCCGGAGTGTTTTCAAGGATTGCGCGGTGTACAGAGGCGACATCACCACCGCTGGAAGTGGGTCTTGGAGAAAGGTCATATATCATATGAGCCCGAACAAACCCGGATATCCGCATGGAAGTGTCGGTACCAGGTATTGTCCACGAACTAGGTACCGCACCAGCTGTTACAACGTCCTTGATGGGGACGGTTTCTGTGGTTACCTGCCGTGCCTGCGCTTTATTTCTTTTCAGTTCAAGAATTTCTACCTTCTGCGCAAGGAGTTCCAGTTGTTTTTTTAAATCTGCTATCTCATTGGCTGATACGGTGTTGATGATTGTAACCATGAGTAATACGAGCGTGCCATATTGCGTAAATCGAATTAATTTATTATTGCTCTTCATCTTTATTGTCCAATTTTTTAAAATTCAAGAATATAAATGTAAATACTGATTAGAAAAAAATTCTGCTAGTAAACAGGGCGCGGTTAATATTGCCTTGTCTGCCGTCATGAACCTCGCGTTTACCCCAGGCATACTCAATGCCGAATTGCAATTTAGGATTGGGCGTCCACATCAAGTTGAGATGACCGTTGTAGAGTTCAGTATTGGCGGTATCGGCTTCTTCAGGATTTAGGTTAAAGAAACTTGTTCCAAAATCAATGCTGCTATGTATGGTATCGGTCCAAAAGTGCTTATAGGTAATAAACCCACCGTAGGAAAACTGGGTATCAAGTTTTCCCTCTGCGGTAACAGAGGTACCTTGATTTGTACCACCGTCCATATATCGTCCAATTCCATCACCGAATAAAATGTACCAGGTGATCCGATCTTTACTCCCGGGGAGTAAGAAAGAAGTAGAGTGGTTCAAGCCCCAGGCCATGGTGTTGTCTTTAGCACCATTGGCAATTCCTTCATTAATTCCCACTCGACGTAATAAGCCGCTGAATTGCATATGCCAACGGTCAGACTCATAGCGGTAATAAGAGATCAGATCGGGGTAACCATCATGCAGGTTTTCATCGTCGGCACCTTCAAAATCAGCTCTCGGGTTTTCCAGGGCAAAGGCCAGTTCTCCACCGTTCCCAAGATCATGTGTATAGCGTAACTGTCCCTGGCGGATAAAGGTCCTGCCGACCGGTCCAGTACCGTCTATTTTTGTGGGGAAGACGGACCTATCCATGAATGTTGACCAGTAGTGGCCAAAAAGCACATTGCCTAACTGACCATAGGCATGGCGTATACCAAATGCCGTGCGGCTGGTGGTGGCACGACTGCTTTTGCTGTTGGGTGGTCCGTTAAAGTCACCTTCTATAAAGGTTCGAAGTTGTCCAAATTGTGTCGGAGTAGTGGTGACGACATTAAAGCGGGAATTCCGGGCGGTTATGTGCGTGTCACCCCGGTTTTCAAATTCCGGAGTGCCTTCAAGGATAGCGCTGCGAACTGAGGCTATATCACCACCACGGGAAGGGGGCCTGGGACTGATATCATAAAGAAAAGAGGATTCAAGACGACCGCCGATGCTAAATGAGGTATTTGTTCCAGGAATTTTTATAGAGTTGCGCCGATCACCTTTCATAACAACATTTTTAATGTCAATAAGTTCAACGTCAGCCGGTTCATCTTTTTGTTGTTGCGCTTGTTCCAGCTGTGCAATCTTTCCAGCGAGTATCTCTATTTGTTTTTTTAAGTCGTCAATTTCATCTGCCGCTACTGGAAGGGGTATGAAGGCAAAAATGGGCAACAAAAGAACAAGCATCCGCATGGCCGAGAATGTATAAATTTGTATTAAAGGATTTTTCATGAATCTACCTGGTTTTTGTTACTACTTTAATAGGTTATTCGTCCATTGCACGGTGGACGTTAGAATGCGAGTAAAGTTTTCTCCTTAGCCGCATGGCTACATACCAATACACGTGTAACGGGAATCAGCTGAGTATAGCGTGGCAAGTATAGCTGAATTTTGATATCAATAAGGAAATTTCAAGGTATGCCATGGATGCTAATATGCCTCATGCTGGTATGTTTTGAAGCCTGAAGAGGTGAATAGTTATTACACAGAATAATGTTAGTAAATCAAAGGGTCTTCGTAACATTATGCGTTATTAAAAAATAGTAGAAATGTTGAGAATCACAAAATGTATTGATCAAAATAAACCTGTTAAATAATCAGGATTTAGTTAGCATTTATGATTTTATTACATCATAATTTTTTCTATAAATTTTAGTATATGTGAAGTAAATATTTCACCTTATGCACGGTGATGGACAATCGCACATTCGATAAATAAAATATAATTAATTAATATGATATTTTGTGCTTTGTAAAATTTATTCCCGGAGAAGGATATGGTACCCTTCGCAGGGCAGTAAATTCATTTTAATTTATAGGGTTTAGCGCATGGGAATTATAGAAGGAATGACGAGCGGCTTTTTTCAAGCCATCAGCTTGAGTGTACTACCGTATCTCGTTACCGGGGCATTGTTTGGATTAGTTGTCGGAGTGATACCGGGACTTAGCGGCCATTTCGCTATGGCAATGATCATACCATTTCTATATACAATGGACCCTGCCCCAGGGATTGCCTTTCTGATAGGTGCGCACTCTACAGTAGCACAGGGAGGTGGGCTTACTGCAATACTTTTCAGTATCCCTGGCACAGGATCGAACGTGGCCACCCTGCTTGACGGTCCACCCATGAGAAACAAGGGGTTTGCCGGCCTGGCGGTGGGTGCAGCCATGACAGCCTGTTTTATGGGAGCAGTATTCGGGGCATTGGCTCTAGCGGTTTTATTGCCAGTCTTACAGCAGATTGTTCTGCTATTTGGTCCACCTGAGGTATTTGTATTGGTCCTCCTGGCTTTGACATTTGTCTCTGTATTAGGTGAAGGTGAAATTACTAAAAGTATCATTGCAGCGCTATGTGGCTTGTTGCTGGCAATGGTGGGGCTGGATAACGTCACCAATCAGGAAAGATTTACCTTTGGTCTGTTGGAGCTAAGGGACGGACTGCGACTGGTACCGGTCATTCTCGGCCTGTATGCAGTGGCAGAGATGTTTGATCTATGGAACAAGGGCGGTTCATTGGTAGGGGATGAGGTAAATCCTCTCTCGGCGAAGGAGACGCAAAAGCAGATTTTTAGGGGTGTAATCTCGGCATTTAAACATTGGTGGCTGGTATTGCGCAGCAGTGCTATTGGCACCTCCATGGGACTAATTCCGGGATTGGGGGCAGCCTCTGCTGCGTTTGTATCCTATGGTCACGCCAAGCAATCATCAAAAACCAAAGAGACCTTCGGTAAGGGCAATATTGAAGGTGTCATCGCCCCTGAAGCAGGCATCAATGCTGTAGAAGGTGGTGCGTTAGCCTCGACTGTTGCCTTTGGTATCCCCGGTAGCTCCTCTATGGCTATCCTGCTCGCGGGATTATTTGTACTGGGAATGGAAACAGGTCCGGAGATGGTGACGGAACATGTTGATTTTGTATTTGTCATGATCTTTACCATTGCCTTGGGTAATTTCATCGGTACCCTTGCAGGAATGTTTCTCATCAATCCCCTGACCAGGGCCTCCGGGATCCGTGCAGCGGTTATGGTGCCAGTATTAATCGTGGTCATATTTACAGGCGCCTATGCGGTGCATTATTCCTGGTTTGATATTGGGGTCTCAATGGTCTTTGGTATTATTGGGTATATGATGCATAAGCTGGATTATTCCAGGGCTGCATTGCTAATCGGGTTTGTGCTGGGTCTGGCCATTGAGAAGAATCTGTATCTGGCGGTACAACTGGATGGCCCATATTTTATATTTGATCCTATACCATTGAGTCTGGCAATCTTTACCCTGTCATTCCTGATGTATAACATATGGAGCCTGATTCGTGAGAAGAAGAAAGATCAGGAACAGGCCGGTAGTTAAAAAAAGTTTATAAGGAACCTTTGATAACATCATAGGTTCCTTTGTTCTAAGAAAATTCACCTATGTTTTATTAACGTAGTAAAATTACGTTAGCCGTAAATATCAAATCTAGTCGGTTTCTGCTTGAGAATCACAATAAAGTGAATTATTCCTGATGGGAATAATTTGTCTCATTTGTTGTCATATAATTACCCTTCAATGATCACTAATAAAACTAAAAAGGATGAGTCGAGAATACATACTGACGCGCGAGGTGCTGGAGCAGCATCACGATCAGGCATTTAAATGGGCAATGTCTTGTTGTGATTACGATTACGAACGTGCAAGAGAGGTAATACAGATTGTATATATTGAAATACTTGAAGGAAAAGCAGTGTTCCATGGAAAATCTAGCCTGCGAACCTGGTTATTCTCCGTTATACGTCAGCTCGCCTGGCAATATACCCGGAGAATCAAATCAGGAGAAAAATTTGTCGCCAGGCTGGCACGATATATTGAATTGGATAAAAACAATCGGGATGAGAGTGATATCCAGATTCAGGATGACAGGAAGTGTCAGGTATGGAATGCAATAAAAAAATTATCAAACGGACAAAGACAGATCATTGAACTGGTTTATTACAAAAATTTTACCCTTGCAGAGACGGCAGAAATTCTGGGTGTTAGTTTGGGTTCAGTCAGTACCCAGTTTCATCGGTCAAAAAAATTATTAGCCAAGCAGCTGGTGCAGCTATAAGATTAAAGGATATAGGTATCGATGCAAACGAATGAGACAGATCAGATACTGAGTAGGCAGATTAGGCAGACATTACGTCAGGTTGATGAACTTATTGTGTCATCTGATTTTGAGCGGGATTGGGAAATTGCATCACAGCGGTTAGTAACGCGAAAAGGCTTGTCTGAAAATAGCTATGTAAGATGGTTTCATAGAATATTCCGACCCAGACTTCTACCGGCAACGCTGGCGATAGGGCTGTTAATAGGATTAGTGATTATGCTCAGTGGACAATATCCTGAACAGGAAAAATCCTATGAATTATATGCACCACGTCAGGTAAATATAATTCCATTGGACCCAAACAAACCCTGGTATGGTCCTACTGATGATTTACTACAGGTAGGTGTTCTCAAGTATGAGTATCAATGGATGACATACGCCAATTATGACCCAATAACTATGGAGATAAGATAAATGAAAAGTAAAATAATCACCTTGTTTTTTTTGATAGCAAGTGTATTGCAAATTACTGTGGCTCAGACAGTTGATTCTGATGTAACCGTTGTTAGGGGTGAAGATGTAAGTAAATCAATTGTAATAAAACGAGGTATGATTGGGAGTGACTTCGCTACCCCCGTCGATATTTTTCAAGGTCCATCGACTATGACGCTTGTCTCTTCCGGGACGACGATGGGGAGATTATTTCCGCCAGATTTAATAATGCGTAACCAGGACAAGCTGAATTTATCATCTAGACAGGTGACAACCATCAAAAACGAGATGAAGACATTTCAGAGTGGTATTGTTGATATCCAATGGGATCTGAACGAGGCGCAATCCAGACTGGAGAAGGAATTAAACACTGACAAAATCGATGTGGATCGTTCCCTGGCAACGGTCGACAGCGTGATGAAGGCAGAAAACGATTTGAAGAAATCTCACCTGGCCTTGTTAATCAAAATCAGAAACGTACTGGATGCCTCCCAGCTAGCTGAGTTGGAAAAGTCTACCGGCTTTCATGCAAGCACTATGGCAATGCCGGTGCCGTCACCGTATTCCATGATGCGATGGCAGGGGATACAGTAACCCGGTTATTGATCTTCTATCTTCATGAATTATAAGGTGGTTTAAATACCACTTGATGGGGCTTCGAATGCTGTTCTAATATCCGTTGTCCCATGTCGGACATTTCCAATAACAATCACTGGTCCCGTTTCATCGCTCTGATGGACATGAATGCGTTTTTTGCCTCGGTGGAACAACTGGACAATCCGGAACTTCGCGGTAAACCCATCGGCGTCACCAACGGCAAGACAGGGACATGTATTATTACCTGTTCCTACGAAGCCAGGGCACAGGGTGTTCATACTGTTATGAGGCTTAAAGATGCCAGGAAGATATGTCCTGATATTATTCAAGTGCCGGCCCGTCCGGAGCGTTATGCTGAGGTTTCAACCAGCATTATGGAGGCACTGCAGGACATAACCCCTGACGTAGAGGTGTTCTCTGTGGATGAGGCCTTTCTTGATGTTACCCGCTGTCAGCAGTACTGGAACAAGTCACCAGAGACCATTGGCAGGATGATCAAGGAACTGGTATGGGATGTGTCCGGTTTGCCATGTTCGGTAGGTTTGAGTGGCGATAAGACCACTGCCAAGTATGCGGCCAAGTTAATGAAACCAGATGGCCTGACTATAATCCCACCGTGGCAGGCAAGACAGCGGCTAAGTAATGTACCCGTGATGGAATTATGTGGAATTAACAAAGGTATTGGAGGTTTTCTGGCAAAGCGTGGTGTCTTTACCTGTGGCGATATGGCAAGTCTACCCATCAGTGTACTCGGTAATCGGTTTGGCAGTCCCGGCAGGCGGATCTGGAAAATGTGCCGGGGAGAAGATCCTTCTATAGTCGAAACAATTATCGAGGCCCCGAAGAGTGTGGGGCACGGTAAGGTGATGCCTCCAAATACCCGAGACAAAGATGTTATCTTCATGTATCTCATGCATATGTCAGAAAAGGTAAGTTTTCGTTTAAGAAAACACGCCTTAACGGCGCAAAAATATTTTATTGGCCTGCGTACAAAAGATGGCTGGATAGGTAGCAACAAGTTAAAGACAAAATTCCCCACCAATGACAGTCGTCCGTTAATCGAATTATGTAACGAGATTGGTTACCAGTATTGGCATGGGGAAGGTGTGCATCAGGTACAGGTGACCGCGCTTGACCCGAGACCGGGTAAGGGGCAAATGGATATGTTCGGGGAAGAGGAAAACAAATTCCATATGCTCAATCAAGTAATGGATAATATTAACAAGCGCTATGGGGAATTTACCCTAGCCAGGGCCAATCTGTTGAAACGCTCAGATATGCCCAATGTCATTGCCCCGGCCTGGAAGCCCTATGGGCACCGGCAAACCATTGTGCCCACTGTGGAACAGAAAAAAAATACTAAAGAGGTTGAATCAATTCAGGACCCTGACTCTTCGGACTATTCACCCGATTACTAATGGGGTAGGCCTGCATCATTCCTGTATAGGGTTTGAGCATTTCCTCGCCACCTTTGTCCAGCCAGGTATCATATTCATTTGAGGAAATGATGACCGGCATTCTGTCATGAACCTTTGATAAGTATTGATTTGAATTGGTGGTGATAATGGCACAAGACTCGATGGTTTTTTCCGGTGTGTCCCAACTGGACCAGACCCCCGCAAAGGAAAATAATTTAGAATCCTCCAGATGAATGAAGTAGGGCTGTTTTTTTCCGTTGGACACACTCCATTCATAGTAACCGTTAGCGGGGATTAAACATCGTCGCTTCTTGAATGAATCCCGGAAGAAAGGTTTTGTCGCCACACCATCAGACCGGGTATTAACGGGTTTGATCTTGGTGTCTTTAGCCCAATGCGGGATCAAGCCCCAATGACAGTTGGCTAATTCCTTTGAATCTTGATTACGAATTACAGCAATTTCATAAGAAGGCGTGACATTGTAGCCGGTATAATATTCCGATGTATCTTCCAGTTCGTAATGATCGAGGATATTATTTTTATCACTCCAGAATGCGAATCGTCCACACATGGGATGATCATACAACGTATAAATTGATAGTTACATATGAATGACGCTACACATTTTCAGTTACGTATCGTCTCCGGTGGACAAACGGGAGTAGACCGTGCCGCCCTGGATGTGGCATCGGAACTGGGTATCCCTGCAGGAGACTGGTGTCCTCAGGGCAGATTGGCTGAGGATGGCATCATCCCAAAAAGATATCCACTTAAGGAATTAAGCGGTGGAGGATATCCGGAACGTACGCTAAAAAATGTGGTTGATAGTGATGGGACTGTTATCATTTGTTTTGAAGCTATTTCAGGTGGAACGAAATTAACGCACAAGTATTGTGTATCTAAATCCAAACTACATCTATTAATAGATGGTACGAAAATAGATATAGCCGAGGCGGCGACACTTCTCACTGGTTTTATTCAGGAAAATAACATTGGTGTTTTAAATGTAGCAGGCCCAAGGTCCAGCAACTGCACCAAGGGATACAAATTTACTTATAATATTTTAACTAAACTAATCAAGACATAATTTTTATGAATAAATAATGTATGGATGAAGTAGGTCATGCAGGATTGTGACCCGGACCCTATGCGTTACGATGAATATAAAAATGCCAGGGAAGACACTTTCAAGGGGGGTGATAAAGGCCACCAAACCGCATCTCTAGTCTACGGTCAGATACTCAATTATATATCTTTGATTTATCAGGGGTTTTATCTACATATACTTATTTGCTGTATATGACCTTAGCTCTTATACTTTAATAGGTATATTTTTCCGATTACTAATCGTTATTTTTTCAATACTGGTGGGGGTAGCTTCAAATGTTCAGAACTGCGGTAATCTATATCGCTTCAGCTCTTATAGCGTATAGCGGGCTGTGTACCGCACAGCAAGAAAACCAAAATTCTAATTCCAGTGATGGAAAAAAATTTGGATCGGTTGTCAATCAATATTGTGTAACCTGCCATAATGATACCTTACGTACTGCCGGTTTTTCATTACAGCAAATTGATATTAATAACGTGGGTGAAGGTGCAGAAACCTGGGAGAGGGTGCTGCGTAAGCTCAAGGTCAGGACTATGCCTCCCTCTGGAATGCCTCGTCCTGATATTGCTACCTATAATGCCTTTGCGAATTATCTTGAAACTGAACTTGATAGCTATGCTGAGGCGCATCCCCATCCTGGAGTGGCGTCATTACGTCGTTTAAATCGTGCCGAATATTTTAATGCGGTACGTGATTTACTGGCAGTTAAAATCAATGACAATACCATCCTCCCGGCAGATGACACCATGTTCGGTTTTGATAATGTAGGAAATGTCCTGACCTTATCGCCACTGTTGGCGGAACAGTATATTACCGCGGCTCGTAAAATCCGACTTCAGGCCCTGGGTGATCCGAATATGTTACCCGAATTTTATTCCTACGATGTCCCCAGGTATTTGATGCAGGATGATTGGGTGAGCGAGGATTTGCCCTTTGGTTCCCGTGGTGGAATTTCTATTAGTCATCATTTTCCCATGGATGGCGAATATGTGATCCAGGTTTTGCTGCAAAGAAATTCCCGGGATTACATCCGTGGCCTGGTGCATGATGCCCATCAGATTGATGTGCGCGTTGATGATCAACAGGTAGCTGTATTAAGTATCGGTGGAGAGAAGTATGGCAATTCCTCGGGGATGTTTTCCTCCAGCGCCCAGGGAGACTTCGAGCAGGACCAATACGAACGCCATGGAGATAAAACTCTGCAGGTACGTTTCCCGGTGAAGGCAGGAACACGCAAAATTTCTGTGGCATTTCTTAAAAAGATGGGCATGCCAGAGGAGCCACTCTATAGTCAGATTTCTATCATCGATTATGCACAGCTCAAGGCTGGGCTACCCGGGGTTGGTACGGTAAGAGTAGGTGGTCCCTATAACCCTACGGTATCAGCAGACTCGGCAACCCGTAACAAGATTTATGTGTGTCAGCCAGTAGGGAAAAACGATGAACTATGCGCAAAGCGTATTATTTCCAATCTGGCAGGACAGGCTTATCGCAGACCAGTAACAGACAAAGAACTAGCCGGCTTGATGGGCTTTTATCAGCAAGGGCAAAAGCAGGGTAGTTTTGATGAGGGCATTGGCCTTGCTCTTGAACGTATTCTTGCTGGCCCAAAATTTTTATTTATCACCGAACACGTCCCCAACAAAGTTGCAGAGGGTGATGTATATCCCATCTCTGATTATGAGTTGGCGACACGGTTGTCGCTTTTTCTCTGGAGCAGTGTTCCTGATGAGGAGCTTCTCCAATTTGCAGCCTCAGGCAAGGCCAGGAACTCGGAAGAGTTGGAACATCAAATCCAGCGTATGTTGGAGGATCCTCGTTCTAAGACATTGGTGGAAAATTTTGCCTCGCAGTGGTTGACCTTGGGTAGACTCAATGCCTCGGCACCAAACAGTGAAAAATTTCCTTATTTTGATGACAATCTCAGGCAGGCATTTAGTCAGGAAACTGAACTATTTTTTGATTATGTCTTCAGGAATGATCGTCCTTTAATGGAGTTGCTGGATGCTGATTACACCTTTGTAAATGAACGTTTGGCTCAACATTATGGAATTTCTAATATCTACGGTAATCATTTTCGTAAAATTTCTTTGGCAGATGGTACTCGCGGAGGCTTACTGGGGCAGGGCAGTTTTTTAACGGTGACTTCCTATGCCAATCGTACGGCACCTACTATCCGTGGTAAATGGATACTGGAGAATATACTCGGTGCGCCGCCGCCCCCTCCCCCTGCCAATGTACCTGGGTTACGAGATAAGAATGATGAGGGTAAGGTAATGAGCATGCGTGATCAGATGGAGCAGCATCGCGCCAATCCGGTGTGTGCCAGTTGTCATAAGGTCATGGACCCTTTGGGGTTTGCCTTGGAAAACTATGATGCTATAGGCAAGTGGCGAATTGTCGATACCGATTCCAGTTCTCCAATTGATTCATCTGGCGCACTGCCCGATGGCACAGCGTTTGTAGGTCCTGCTGCGCTTAAGCAAGTTTTACTAGAGAATCGTCAGTACGATGTTGTCATGACCGTTATTGATAAGTTGCTGACTTATTCCCTTGGGCGTGGTATTGATCATACCGATGCGCCGGCTATGCGTAAGATAATGAGGGATTCGGCACCCAGTGAATTTCGATTATCATCTATAATTAAGGCAATCATTGAAAGTACACCATTCCAAATGAGGAGGGCTCCCAGCCATGTTGATCTTTAAAAAATCTATTCCCCGCCGGACCTTTTTACGCGGCGCCGGGGCAACCATCGCCCTGCCAATACTAGACGCCATGATTCCGGCCCTTGCCTCGGTAAAAAACAAAGTTGAAGTGCCAAGGCGTTTTTCCATAGTCTACACACCAAATGGTATGAATATGAGCCATTGGACACCTGCTAAAACGGGGAAGGCTTTTGAACTTTCGCAAACGCAGCAACCTCTGGCCGCTTATCGCGACAAGATGTTGGTATTGAGTGGATTGAGTAACACGCCTGGAGATGCCCTGCCAGGTGAGGGTGAGACTGCTCCCCATGAACGGGCAGGAGGTGTCTTTTTAACCGGCGTTCACCCACTACGGGAAGGTCATACTGGTATTTCTATTGATCAGATCATTGCCAGGGAACTGGGTAAAAAGACCCAGCTCGCATCATTGGAAATGGGTTTGCACAGTAAGGATGTATTAGGTAATTGTGAGAAAGGTTGGAGTTGCTCATATATGAGTACATTGTCATGGCGCACGGCAACGACACCACTCCCCATTGAGTACCGACCCCGTGCAGTATTTGAGAGGCTATTTGGTGGCAGTAATAGTACTGATAAAATGGCACGGCTTGCACGTATTGGTAAAGAAAAAAGTATCCTCGATGATATAACAGAAGAGGCCAGGCAAATGATGCAATCAGTTGGCCCGGATGATCGTGCCAGGTTGACTGAGTATCTAGATGGTATGCGTGATGTCGAACGTCGTATTCAATTGGCCGAACAACAATCTTCGCGCGAACTACCCATCATGGAACGCCCCACAGGTATACCTAATGAATTTATTGATCACCTTAAGTTAATGTTTGATCTACAGGTCTTGGCATTCCAGACAGATATGACCCGTATGATTACATTCATGACTGCCCCTGAACAAAGTAATCGGACCTATACTGAAATCGGCGTACCTGATGTGCATCATTCCATTTCACATCACCGTGATGATCCGGTGAACCTGGATAAGCTCGCTAAAATCGATCGTTATCATACGCAATTATTGACGTATTATCTGGACAAACTTAGTAATACACCAGATGTCGATGGGTCATTGTTGGACAATATGATGATAATGTACGGTGCTGGAATGAGTAATTCCAATGAACACTTACTCCATAATCTGCCGATCATGTTAGTTGGTGGTGGTTCAGGTCAACTCAAGGGTGGTCAACACCTTAAATATGAATACGATACACCTTTGACTAACCTATACATGGCTGTGTTAGATAAGCTGGATATACCTGTTGAAAAATTTGGCGACAGTACAGGTAAACTCGATCTCCTTTCTGTAAGTTAGCGTATCCTATGAAATATTTTTCAATGGGAAAAAGAGACGCATTATATATCTGGATTTCTGTAGCCTTCCTGCTTTCGTTGCCATTATGTGTTGCTGCTGAAACTGATCTACAACTGGTAGAGTTGGCAAAAAAAGGTGATGTTGAAACGATTGCAACACTGCTGCAAGGTTCTGCAGATGTCAATGTAGCCAAAGGTGACGGAACCACTGCACTGCATTGGGCAGCCCTGCGGGATAATAAGCAACTTGCCAGGATCCTTATTAACTCAGGGGCAGATGCGGATGCTGCCAATGATTATGGTGCGACACCATTATGGCTTGCCTGTACCAATAGAAGCCATGAGATGGTGGAATTGTTGCTAACGGCTGGAGCCGACCCCAATGCGGCATTATGGTCAGGAGAAACCCCATTAATGAATTGTGCTCGGACCGGTGCTACACAGGCCGCAGCGGCTTTACTTTCTGCCGGTGCCTATGTGGATGCAGCGGAATCGAATTATGGGCAGACTGCATTGATGTGGGCAGCGGCGGGTAAGCATTCTGATGTCACTCGACTGTTGATAGACAACAAGGCAGATATCTCAGCAATTACCATTGCAACCGCAGATAAATTGCCACATTCCTGTAATGTATGTTCATGGAAGCAATCTATTGGTGGCTTTACACCACTTTTATTTGCCGCTCGTTCTGGCGATATTACCTCCGTTCGCTTGTTCATGGAGGCGGGCTCAGATCCCAATGAAGGGACTGCTGAGCATGGTAATTCCCTGGTGATTGCCAGCGCTGGGGGACACGTGGATCTGGCTTTATTTTTATTGCAGATGGGAGCCGACCCAAACTCCGTGGATGACACCGGATTAACAGCACTACATCATGCGGTAGGTGGTGGTCTTTCACTTATGGATGGGGTGATTTATGACCCTGTGTATCGGTTACAACCGGCCAATAGTCTGGTGCTTGCCAAGGTATTGCTGGATGCAGGTGCGAAGGTCAACGTACAAATTGAGGAAAGTAACCTACGAGGCCCAGACGGTACTCCATTTGGTATGGTGGGTGCGACACCATTATTGTTAGCCGCGACATCTGCCGATGTTGAAATGATGAAGTTACTTGCGAAATATAAGGCAGACCCCAACATAAACACCAAAGAAGGCATCACACCGCTAATGGCAGCTGCTCAAGCAGCCTGCACAGGAACCTGTGCCTATCAAGAAGGTGGAAATGTGGCAAATAAAGACTCAGTTGAACGGGCATACAATTCAGTTCAATCAATTCTTGAAATGGAGGTTGATGTTAATGCTGCCAGTGGAGGTGGAAAAACTGCTATGCATATTGCCGCATTTACTGGTTCAGAAAGTGTAGTACAGTATCTCGCTACCCATGGTGCGAAGGTGAATGTAACAGACGGTAAAGGCGAGACGCCGTGGACTATGGCCTCCGGCATGTCAACGAGCATAGGAAACAGGGGACTCTACGGTAAGCATGAAAGTACTGCCGCGTTGCTTGTAAAACTTGGTGCCAAGACAATGAGTATGAAAGAACTTGAAGAAAATGCGGCACCTTACGCCGGTGCCGGCCTCTAATTATATCTGCCGATTCCTTTTAATCCTTGCTCCCAGCTATTTAATTGCGAGCGAAATACCTCTAGCTCAAAATGAGCAATTATCTAAAGTAGAATCGACCAATGTTGGTGCATCCCAATATGAAGTTACCTGTATTGAGTCTGCCAACTACTGTGCAGAGGAATTTAAGAGACTTTGTCCAAATAGATTCAATGTAGATGGTTACTTTAGAAACGAATATGACCATGGACAAATTACAGCAAGAATCGAATGTCAAAATGAAATTGAAAATTGATATGTTAAATTAAATATTAATAGGGAGTCTGTTTTTACCAATCTCAATATTTAAAAAATTATCAACAGTTGGCGGGTTATTGACCAGATGAGGACTATACAGTCTGTAAGCCGGTAAAAATTTTTCTGCATATTTCCGAATATCACTGGTTGACATACCAGGCAGACCCGTTGCCTTCATTCTTTCTTCCGCTTCAATTCGCCAATCTATAACTGTCACTGGATCCTTAGGATAGAGGTATACAAAGGTGTCTAGGAATTTATGCCACTTGGAATAGTTTTTAAGTAATCTATTAATTTCTAATAAATTTTCATCTGATATCAAGTCTAACGACAAGGTTTGAAATCCCAACATCCAACCTTCAAGCAAGACTATATCTACGGGTAATTGTACCTTTGGCCATTTTTCTTTTTCTGCTCTATCACCCTGACCTTGATGTTTAGATTTGTCATATCTTGGAAGTAAAATACTTTCGTTAGAATATGTAGTTTTTAATGTGGATAAGATTTCGACGCCCAACTCTATATCGTGTGTGCCTGGATAGCCTCGCTGCTGAAGATATGAATTCTCTGAATTTTCAGTTGCGATTTGTATCTGGCCTTTCCGGGTAAGATAAAAATCATCAATCGACAAGGTCACTGCATTGAGTTCACAGTATTCAAATAATTGAACCAGATAACTGGTAAGGGTGGATTTTCCTCCTCCTTGAGGAGCATTGATACCAATTACAATAGTTTTATTATCTGTAGTAGCTATCTGATCGTAAAATTTGAAAAACAAAGGTAAATAAAAATTATCAATCAAACCTTCTTGCTTGATATGTCTATCTACATTTTT
>CAUZRI010000004.1:0-22135 GCA_963582285.1 Gammaproteobacteria bacterium
TTTCCCGGTTAATTTCTTGACCTCGCAGATAGACTGACTCAATACGCCGTGTGTTAATGATATTGTCTAATGGATTGGCGTTTAGCACAATGAAATCTGCACGCTTGCCAGGTTCCAGTGTTCCAATATCGTCGAGGCGCAGCATCTCGGCAGAGGTACGGGTAGATGCAACAATGACCTCCGCGGGTGTCATTCCTGCAGCCACCATATTCTCCATCTCAATAAACACCTCGTACATCTCGCGTCCATCTGTACCGAATGCAATCTTAACGCCTGCCTCATTCAGAGCAGCCAGATTACGGGCCTGAATTTGGTAGAGTTCACGGTCTGCCTCTGTGCCTGCGTATTCTGCATGAATCGTCTCCATTACCTCATCCGGAATTACACCGCGTAGTAAGTTTATATTGATAGTCACACCCTCATCCGGCAAATTGGGTGCCATGAATACCTCTGGTCGTTCTTGAAACAAGTTGATGAGTTCATCGTCCACGTCCTGGTCACGGACATCGTGGGCAAAGACGTCTATACCGGCACGTAGTAAAGCCTTGGCGTCCTCCATATGATGTATATGAGCAGCAACCAAAAGATTCTGCTTATGTGCCTCGTCTATGATCGCTGTATACATCGAGGGTGACATTTTTTCATACTTGCCATTTCGATCATCAACCCAGATCTTGATGAAGTCGACTCCCTTGGTAGCTTGTTCCCGCACGGCCTCCCGTCCCTGTTCCACGCTAGTTATCCAGTATGCGGCTGGTGGTGTACCGTAAGCCGATTCTGACCGACCGGGCTCCGGCATGGTTATTCCACGCCCTGCCGTGAGATATTGTGCCGCACCCGGAATAATTTCTTTACGGATCTGGTAGAGCACATCACTGTTATCAAGACCCAGACTCAGAACCGTACCAACGCCGTAGGATGCCAATTCCCGAAGTTGGCTGATGAGTTTATCCCGTTCACCCGCCAGGTGTTTATGTGTGTCGACAATCGCAGGCATAACCGTCTTACCTTTAAGGTCTATACGAGTAGCACCGACAGGCAATACCACGTCCCCTATTCGACCAACCGCAATGATGCGATCACCCTGGACGATGAAGATGGCATCCTCAATGGGTGTACCACCATTTCCATCTATAACCAGTGCCCCTTCAAACACGGTCACGTCACCGGCTACTTCTTGCGCCTCACCCGTTCTGACTGTGGAACAAACCAGAATAAAAGTAAAAACCATCGCGGAAAGACTGGAATGGCACAAGATTCGGCTCGATATTATTGTTTTAAAACACATAGAAAACTCCTGCTTGCTGGAAAACCCAGGGATTTGCTGCACGTAGAGCCAAGATAAGCGGAGCTTGTCATAGCGTCAAGGTGCCCAGGAAAATAATTGTGATAAGTGTAAAATTAAGACGACTTTTTTTCTTTAAAACGTTAACCTGATCATTATTAAGATAATTTTGTATTTATTACCTTACTCCCAATAACCAATAGGAGTTCAATATGAAAACATATAGTCGGTTAATTATCCTTATCACGGCAATCATTTCCTGGGGTTGCCAGGAAAGTACCAACACTTCATCTGAGACTAGTTTGCAAGTATCCCCACCCTCCCAACCCGTTTTACTAACACCAACATCTGAAATATCAACACCAGATACATCCGAAGAAAAAGTCATCGGTCTATTAAATAAAGACGAAGATTTTTCTTCTTTATCCGCAGATGACTTCGAAGAATTGGGTTGGGATCTGCCAGATGGAGGGCAAAATGTAAAAAGACTAGCGGAAATTTCGCCAGGAGGAGCGTTCAATCCAAAAGATCTTGAAAACCTGCCTATTGATGAATTGGGGTATAGCGCAAGCTGGCATGAACTCAGGTTTGAGAAATACGGTCTTGAATGGGACATAACAGGATTATATTTACAACCAAATGATCCTGTACCAGGTCTCCCCACTTTCGCGCAGATCCATGGTGGTTCCGGAAACTGGTATCAATTTTTTGTCACGCCACTTAATGATCCGGGTTTGGGACAGTATCTTGCTCAGAAGATCCCGGTATTACTGATAACGATACCAGGGAACTATAAACGTGGTGGATGGCAGGTTCCCCCTGATGAACGTAATCCAGAGTACCTGCTCGATGTGGAATTCAGTGAAAAAGAAATGCAGGTCAGGAATTCTATCTTTACATTTTCGTTATTAGCAGATGGCGTAGAACAATTGGTCAATGCGGTTACATCTGGTCCACTGGTTATAACCGGACATTCAACAGGTGGTGAGATTCAATTTTTATTAAAAGAAAAATTACGTAACCGCATGCAGGGTTTATCTTTTGGATGGGGGACAGGTGGCCCGGCTAAATTACGTCGTACCTGGGCCGACTCTTTCGCGGCAACCCATAACCAGACGGGTGAAGTTCGATACAGACCAATTACGGAAGTACGGGGACGTGATGCTGAAGGTATGACCCATGGATATATCGGGCCTTTTGATCCATTTTTGGAGGTCCAGTCTACAAATATTTATGACTGGTATTTCAGAATCCTCGGTGATCATGACCTGATTTTGAATACCGCAAAGGCCTATTTTGAAAGTGAATCAACCCGTCGCCCTTATTTTAAGCAACACATTCAAGACACAGAACACATAGGCGAAATTGAATCACGTGAACGAATGATCGATGATATTCACAGGGCTGCTAATGAAAGCGGGTTATCTGTGAATACTGAAGATGTCATTATTGATTTATTTTCCACCCTCAAAACTGATATGACGGGCTACAATAAAATGGTTTGGACCTCCTCAACTCTGGATGAAGGTCACTGGGACATCGATCCGGCCAAGGCAAGAGAGTTATATATCGTAAACCAATTTCGAAAAGAAAACCCTCAGGCAGAAATTAGAATGCTGGTCTACGACACCTTGATGACCCATATTGGTTATGCAGAAAGGCCCAGGCAATTGGCGGGTGGCGCGTTTGCGTCTATTAAATGGTTATATAACATGGAATAGTAATCAAGATATCGATGTCAAATATAAGAAAATTAATGGCTAGATGTAATAGTTCTGTATTGTTATGCGGCTTCTTTAAATCTCAGGACTTTTATACTGACCTCATTTAAAACCTGCCGCTTACGGTCAGTATCATATCTGTACCAATGGTGCGGTGTTCTACCTCCCGGAATGCCATTGGTGATTGATCGCGCAGTCCGGTAAACACCAACCGATCGCGGGACTTGTCGAAGTTCAAGAGATTCTCAAACGCCAGCCGAATATTGAGATCCCACCAGCGGGTGGTCTCGACAAAAGCGTGTAGACGGAGACTGGCGTCGCGGAGATCATACTCGTTGGTCTTGAACTGGGGCCTCTCTCCCTGATCCTCAGCTCGCCAACCCCATGAGAAACGCGACGCCTCGAAATCCTGTCGATAGTCAATGATGAAGGTCCATTCGGTCTCGTTTTCAAAAGAGATTGCTGGATGCGGATTAAAATATCCCGACGAGCGCAGCACCCGGTCTTCACCCGTCACCGGATCGGTTACCGATGAATCTTGCCAACCCAACTGCATGTCCATCCTTGCATCCTGCAATCCAGTCCAATCCAGAGACAGTGTACTCTCCAGCCGCAGACCCGTACGGCTGCCATCGCCGATGTTACCCACCGCCTCAAAAAACTCGTCAGGCCTTCCCGCGACCTCGATTGGCAGTAGATCGATCACATCCGTAATAGAATGATAGTAAGCTGACAGGGTTACAACGCCAATCTCTCCGAAACGCCACTCCTGGCTGAGATCAAATACCCAGGTTGCTTGTGGTATCAGGTTCGGGTTACCCACCGTCAGTTCATTGTCCTCCAACAAGGTCGTGCTTGCGAAATCCTCTAGTCGCAATTGTGCGATATCCCGCCGAATACCAATCCGTGTTTGCATGCGCCGATTGGGTGCATAGGTCAATAGGGATTCTGGTTTCAAGAAGGTAAACTTTCGTGATTGCTCTGTGTCACCCGTGGTTGTAAGAGTGGAAATCTCCACCCCAAGACCGTAGTCCAGCGTAATATTTCCCAGCGTCCAGGTGTCCTTGGTTAGAAAGTCTCCACGTTCTTCCTTGACCCGGACATTACCCCCTGGCACTTGCTCCACCACACTGGCAACATTCGGCTCGTCGGTGATCCGTATCAATGTTTTGTCCAATATATTCAGAGCGCCTTCAAGGTTAAATTGCACAGCATGGTTCTCCCAACCCGCCCAGTTGAGTTCAAGCCGGGCAATTGCCTCGGAGATGTCCGCCTTGGTATCAGAAATGACAAAACGTGTCTCTATACCATCATGGTCAAGAGTACGCTGCGTATCATCGGGATACTGGTTAGTGTAGTTGTAAAGAACAATAGCTTTGGCAAGCAAGTTATCACTCAGAAAACGTTCTGCGTCCAGCCCAACCTCGATAATATGATTTCTTCGTTCCTGGTAAAACAGGTCAGATCTGGAATCACCACTGCCCGGTGGCTGAGGTACCCGGGTAAGCAGGGTCTTCATGTTGCGATGCTGGGAGGCAACCTTGCTGTTGAACTGCACCAGCGTTTCACCGAACCAGGTCAAGGCATTAGCAAAACCGGTGGCATCATAGCCTTCAAAGCCATTATGTCCATGTCCCTTAAAGTTATAGCGTTTTTCAATGAGGTTGCCATCTCCGTCGAATATCTTCTCGGGACCCGGATCGCCGTTACTGGTGACATAAATAATGCCCCCAACACTGTACTGGACCTCGTGCGAGCTGTCAGTCAGGGTGACATCAATCTGCGGCGTCAGGCCCTGTTCTAAATTTTCCCCGACGATGACGTTCCAGCGGGTCGTCGCTGGGGTATCTTCACGCATAATTACGTTGGCCACAACTGATTGGCCACGCATATCGATACCTCGCAGTTGCCCCCGGATTAACTCAATGCGTTCGACATTACTGGCAGGAATCCGCGAGAGCAAGGCAGAGGGCAAATCGTCCTTGGTACTGGGCCGCCTGCCATTTATAAGTATGTTACCTGCCGCAGCGCCGAATCCACGCCGGTCTCCACCGTTATCCAGGGTAAAACCAGGGACCCGCTGGACCATGTCATAAGCATTAACTGGTTGGTAACGCTGAAAAAACATGGCGGGATAAGTCACTCCCTCCTCATCACCATCGGTCAACATCTGTGTCTGTTCTTCAGGATCATGAATTTCAAACTGAGCGAATACTGTGGGAACTATCAGGCAATAGAATGTTAACGTTATCAACCAGCGCATCTGCCAAATCCTTATATTTAAACTGTTGTCAGAGTAACATTTCTTTATGTTGGCGTCCTCTCCTCACCAGCCTGATTTATTAAACCTACTTACTTCAATCTCATCAGTAAGCTATTCACTACAAAACATTTATGCCAATTAACGCTGGTAATAATTTCCTTCAATAAACTTCACTGCCACGCTTCACTTTAGTAATCACATTACCGATTAGGTCTGCCGGCGGATCCCCCTTCATCGCCAAAATTGTAGGGATGATAATGGGGATTAAAATCGATGGCTTCTGCTGGCTCCAGACGGACAATGGGAGACAGTCGTCCTCGGGTACGATGATCATCGATTACCAGATAAATATAACCATCCGGACCCTCACGTACATCCCGGATCCTTCCAAAGCCTTGCATCAGCGGTGGTTCTTCGGCTGTACCGATCCTGTAGGAACCGTCTGGATACATTGCCCTGCTCAGGCGATGAAGCTCATGGCCACGTAAACTGCCGACAAAGATATCTCCACGCCACTTCGGAAATTTATCACCGTAGTAAATCATAATCCCCGACGGTGCAATGGCAGGTGTCCAGAAATCCACTGGTTGTTCCATGCCTTCTTCCATCCGGGCTGTAAGACGTCCAGTACCGTAGTCGATCACCGGCCAGCCATAATTACGACCCTTGCTGATAATATTTAATTCATCGCCGCCCGTAGGTCCGTGCTCGATAGCCCAGACCTCACCCGACTCCTTATCAATGGTCAGTCCTTGTACGTTGCGGTGACCATAACTCCATATCTCGGGACGTGCCCCGGTTGTATCCACGAACGGATTGTCCGATGGAACACGACCATCATCATGTAAACGCACAATAGTCCCCGCATGATTACTAATATCTTGCGCCGGGTTTTCTTCCCGTGGCTCCTTGTCCGGCGACACCAGTTGTCTGTCACCAGTAGAAATAAATACATATCCTTTACCATCGAAGGCTATTCGGGAACCAAAGTGGAAAGGACGCTCTCCCCAGGCATCGGACACGAAAATATCCTCCACGTCATTGAGACGCCTACCATCAAACCGGCCACGGGCAGCAGTCAAGGTTCCCTGGGTTCCATCATCACTGGGTTTGGTATACGTAAAATATACCAACTTGTTGGATTCGAATTGCGGATGTACAACTACGTCTAGCAGACCCCCATTTTCCACATACCAAACAGGAGGTATACCGGCGATGGGTTCAGGATCCATCACTCCGTTTCGAACAATGCGTAGCCGGCCAGGCCGTTCTACAATAAGCATATCCCCATTAGGCAAAAAATTTAAAGACCAGGGATGTTTCAACCCCTCCACTACTTTCACCACTCGGAAGATATAACTCTCAGATTGGTTAACCTGGGGATAACTAAAATCATTGGGGTTAATCTGGGCCTTACTGACGGGTGCGACAACAATCAGAATTACTAATATTAAAGAATGAGCAGATAACAGACAGCGTGGAAAGTGAGTCATGTTTTTTTCTCCATCATATTTATAATTAGATAATACAGTGGAAGTCTTAACATGCCAGTCTGAATCAAGGTCCAGTGAAATTATCAGAAAATTTATTCAGTATCTGGATAATTAACCTCATCGCGAAGACAAACTAGTCCCGCGACACACACTCTAGCGGTAATACCACCATGGCCACGCATAGCATTATATCCACCCTCGCCTAACTGGGATTCCATTTTGCTACAGGGATGACAATGACCGGTAAATTCCAATACCGCTTCGCCAACACGAAAGATCTTGTTTTTTAATGCCAACAAGTTGATTCCGGAAACAACGATATTTCGTCGTAACAGCGATGCTGGGATTAACTCCCGACGGAGGCAAGAGGCGATAACAGTTAGATGTTCCTGCTGGATCAAAGTCACTTGCCTGGGATTATCAGCACTACCACTGAACCGGTCCCCTTCCAGTCCTTTACCAAGGTAAATCTGAACGCTATCCAGGGCAATCATGGGTTCGTCCCGAGATGGCCTGATTCCAATCCACTCCACATTTCCAACCTGGGGTAGCGTATCCAACAAAATCTGCATAGGTCTCGATTCAACCAAACGATTCTCTCCAAAATTATTGTGTAAGATTAAAAATTATTAGATTCAAATATTAATTTTACACTCACACAAGTTTTTTTTCGCCCACTTCCCCTAAAGTTTACTAAACTCTTATCAGTCTTTACTGAAAATGTTACTCTGATACCCATTATTATTCTGGAGGCATACCCCCATGAGAACGATTTTATTAGCAACATTCATTCCAGCCTTTCTGCTAATGACCACACTTCCTGTCACAGCCCAGAATCGAGGCGCAGTGGAACTTCCCGAGGGGAAAGGTAAACATCTCGTTGAATTCGCATGTGCAAAATGTCACGGTCTGAATAGAATCACCCGTTCGCCTGGTTACAATAGTGCACAGGAATGGCGCAATCTTTTTAGTACCATGATCAATCTAGCCGATGCCCAGGCCAATACCATGGCCGAATATTTGGCGACAAACTTTCCCGAGAAGCCAGGGAAACGACCAACTCTTATCCCGGGCGAGCATGTAATCGAGATTGAAGAATTTTTAATGCCGACCCTCGGTCAGCGTACCCGGGACCCGATAGAAGGACCGGACGGCGACATCTGGTGGACTGGTATGTGGGGCAGTCTTGTGGGCCATCTCGATCCCGAGACCGGTGAAACCGAGGAGTATCATTTACCCTCTACCGCCCGCCCACATAGCATAGTTCCCGGACCCGACGGTAACATCTGGTATACAGGAAACAGCAATGCCACCATCGGTAAGCTCAACCCAGCGGATGGTACAATCGCTGAATTCACAACAAAGGCCCGTGATCCGCATACGCCTATTTTCCACCCTAATGGCAAACTCTATTTTACGTCCCAGCAAGCCGGGATGCTTGGTCGCCTGGACATCAATACCGGGGAATTAAAAGAAATCGAGACACGATCCAAACCCTATGGTATCCAGGTGGGTCCCGACAACAAACTTTACATCGCCTATAACGGAACAAACGCCATTGGTGCCATGGATCCCGATACCATGGAAGTCCGTTACTACGAAGTGCCAAATACAGATTCCCGTATCCGCCGCCTTGGTATTGATAGCAAGGGTATTGTTTGGTATGTTAACTCTACACGGGGTCGCATCGGTCGCCTCGACCCTGCTACAGGAAGTATTAAAGAGTGGGACTCACCCAGTGGCCCGACTTCTCATCCCTACGCATTGGTCGTCGTCGATGACATCATCTGGTACAACGAATCCGGTATGCGACCCGACACCCTGGTTCGCTTCGATCCCGAGACCGAGGTATTCCAGAGCTGGGCAATGCCGTCTGGGGTAGGCATTAACCGCCGAATGTGGGTCACCAAGGATAAGGACATTTTGATCCACCAGACCAGCACAAACCGTGTAGGGATTGTACGAATTGAGTAAACCCTACTGAGTGAAATATTGATTAGTTACGTATTAAGTTATACGAGTTAAAAATTATGGGGTCGGTGACAATTGATTTACATCTTAATTGTCACCGACCTCTTTTATTTTGGATATACGATGACGATCTATCCAATATCCCCATACTACCAATAACCAAATACTCTGCGCACTCCAGGTTACGGCGTTAGTGCTCGGAGGCAGTGGACCAAATAGATTTCCAAGATAAATTACCAACAAAAATGTGACCAGGGTCCAAAATGAAAACTTGCCAACCTTGTCCAGGGACTGCGTAGATTTCAGGTATAAACCAATACCAATGATAAACATTGTTATTTCAACAATCATTGTCCCCGGCAGGGAGTTCCACAAGCCAAGTCCAACCACTTGTTCTCCCGAGATTGTTAGTGGCATGTCTGGTCGATGGGTTACAAAATCGAGTAGCCAGTGACTTAGAACCAGCACGCTTAATATTACCCCCGTACATTTCATATTTCGATTAATTCCCCAGTAAGTCGCACCAAAGACAATCGCCCAGACGGCTGACATTACCAAACTGTGCGAATACGGATAATTTACAAAATCCAGAGGGGTTACCACGGTAATACCAGGCTGATTAGTGAAACTTTCTAAACCCAGCAATACAAATGTGGGCCAACGTAGATCCGCAAACTGAACTGCAAGGAATAAGGTACCAAGAGAGACGGCAGGTAGTACACGCTTGGCGGCAAGACCAACAGCAAAGTGTCCTATAAACATGATCTGTATTGTAAAAAACTCGCTGACAAATAAAATACGTCTAGGTTATTCACAAGTTCTTTTATTTTTTACTCTTACCTTAATTAAATCGGGATATTAGTACCGAGTAGCGCCATATGATATTCAGGTCTTGTGATAATATCATTGTGTCCAGCATCCTTGATAACGAACAATGATGCTACTCCTTCATTAAAATGAGATAACAGACGTTGAACGCTAAACATCGGAATGACCTGATCATAATCACCTGCTATTACTGTAGTGGGAATTATAATTTCATTTGCATACCTCCAGGACTCGTACTTGTCTTGTAATAACAAATTTGTTGGTAAATAAGGAAACTGGAGTGCAGCCAACTCGGCAATACTGTTATAAGGGGTCACTAAGACAAGACGGTTTGCCTGTCGCTGGTTAGCTACTTGAATCGCTATTCCGCTCCCGAGACTTCTGCCTATCACAGTAATATGTTCGTAATTCTTTTCAATAATGTCAAATAATGTTAACCCATCAGCGACAAGATCAACCTCCGTTGGTTTTCCAGTACTTCCACCATATCCGCGGTAATGCAATGCATAAATTGATCTGTCTTTGAATGTCATTGCAAGCTGCGGAATTGACTGGGAAACATCCTCGGCGTTTCCGCCAAAATAGAGGACAGCATGCGTTCCCACTTTAACGTCTATAGAAACGACAAGTTCCTCGTCTCCCCTTTGAAGAATCATTGTAGGAACCGTTGTATTAGCTCTGATAGGCTGAGGATAATATATATATGATCGTTGCGAGAAAAACATCATCACACATATGGCACAGTAAGCAACTATTAATAAAATAATCGGCGGTGCAAAATATTTAATTATGTTTCTCATGTGCAAAGAACTGCTTGCAATATATATCGCAATAAAGCGATGACTCTCAACAAGGCAAGTATTGTTTTTTTCTAAAACCGTGCATTAATCCATTTTGTCAGGTAATCGAAATTGTTGTTAACACTATTATCGTAACGTCCGTCATATTGCTGACCCGAGGGCATACATCTCGTACATGGAGTGCCGCCGTGGACTGCCCCTTCAATAATTATGTATTCCTTGTCCTTGCTGACCGCATTATCGAAAATAATCTCACCGTCACGAAGGAAGTAATGACCTCCCATAGCCACTACCAGTAATGGTGCAGATATCTGTCGCACATTGCACGTGGTGGAATTATTACTGGTACACCAATCGATCTGCGTCATTGAGTGGGTGCCCCTGATGGCATTAACACTCAAGAAAGATTTCAATGTTGAAAATCCAACACCATTAAAGCCCCTGCTGGTATCCGGAGATTGCCCGACATAACGAACACTCTCTACTGCGCAACAATCTTCAATACTCCCATCGTTACGTAACAGTTGTTGTGGTCGGTTTGTTGCGTGATCGATACTTGCATCGTGATTGGCCAGTCGTGTGCCCGCCACAGCTGGCACAATGAAGGCATCATTATCTGAGTAGATATGTGTGCCGTCCTGCATTTGCTGAATTTTCTCCTGGGCAATGTCTATGAGCCTGTTCATACGCGCCGCCTGGGCGATGAAAAATCTTTCTTTAAAATTTTCGGTATAGGTAGAACCATTCAGGTTATAACCATGTTCTGGATTAAACGGATCAAGTGTAAGGTCAAATTTCGGGACAGCATGATGATTAATAATATCTGCATCATTTATAATTGCCGCATTCAGACTACGCATTACGCCTAAACCATTTCCCGGATGCGAGTCCCATAAAATCAGGGCGTCAGCTTTTGGTAGACCATTCAACTCATCTGAACATTTCATCAGTTTTTCTGTTTGCTGGCAGAATGACGCACCGGCCTCTGCAACGGCCTGGTAAAAGCTCATGGTCGGACCACCGCCACTGTGACCAAACAGAATCACATGTGTTATTCCAGGTACTTTACGCAGATATTCAATACCCTGTTTCACATCCAGCGCATTGTCTTCCCACGGGGCACACATCGCTTCATTGTTATCGCAACGTGTGTTCATACCAAGGGCAACGAATCCTCGTTTGGGTAGTTCCCGGGTCATGATGTGTGACATGAAGTTACCGTCACGGTGCATGGCGATCACACCTATATGCGGGTTGGGGTATTGGGCAGGATCAGGATAGTAAAGCGCTCCCTTGGTAGCACTCGGTCTGAATTGGATAAATTGTGGCGGTGGTGTTGCAGCAACTGCCTGCATACAGACAAGTATAAGAATCAAGCTTGTTACAACAGAGACATATATATTAGTCTGCATGGCATTCCCCAGTAACTAAATGGTTATAAATCAAATCATCGCCTAAAAACCGAATTCTGTCCCCATTTTTTTTATGGAATATATTTTTCATCTTGCAGGAAGAGCTCCGTTGGTAATTCCGTCCCCAGGCCCAGTGCTTTACAGCAGGTGTAAACAAGATGTGCTACAGCAGTAAACTGGACTCCATCACCCCTTAAAACAAGTCCTGTTATTTGAGAGTCTGAGGTACGTCCCGGGTGTTTGCCGGAAATAACGTCACCTAATAATGGTTGTTTATCCCAATCAATAGTTGTAGGCCGGGTATATTGGTCCCGGGAATGCTCAGGAATCACATCAACACCACCGATAGCATATCTCATCCAACGTCTACCATGACGATTCATTGTAAGCACATCACAGCGTTCCCAACCTGCCAGTTCCAATTCCACATCTGACACATTACTTATGTATTGACCTGGCTCTAACCAGTCTGCCATTACCACAGGGTCCTTGGAGTTCGTCGCCATATAAACTATATCTGCATCATTTACTGCATCGCGTTCAGAAGATACCGGAATGATTTCAATACCAACTTCTTCGGAATATTTTCTAGCAAATTTTTCTTTATTACCCGGCGTAGGGCTATAGACTTTGATTTTATTTAACATGCCAAGTGCAGCAAAACAATGTACAGCTCCCTGGGCTTGCCAGCCTGTTCCAATAAGTCCCATAACGTGCGAATCCTTGCGAGCAAGATATTTAGCACCTACCGCCCCGGTACCTGCAACTCGAAATTTTTGTAGATATCCGTCATGAATAATTGACAAGAGCTCTCCAGTACGGGAACTATAAAGATAAATGAGGCCGCAGAACTTGCCGTCTTTACGACCAGGAACCCTGCGCTGAAGAATTTTATTATCATGCTTAAAATACGTAATAATGTCAGAGTTTATCCTGTCCGAAGTAACATCCAATTTAGAAATTGCAGCACTTAAAGATGTATATGAATGGTGTGTAGGTATACCGCCCCCTTCAGGGAACCTGGGATGGTTTTGGTAACCCTCAGGTTCTCTTGGAGTAAAAACCCGATATGGTGGTGCATTTATTGCCCCACCTGTTGCAAGTTCAAGGGCAGCCATTTCCAAGGCATCATTTACTTCTGCAGGTTTGAGAACTTTCTCTACCGTGGGGTTGTCAATAATCAATGTCATAAGTTAATTTAATGGATCGGGATCTTCCCTATCAATCGTGTGGCAGGGGAACACCCCAAAGATTAAATCCATGTTCTCTCGCACGCTTTATAGTGCGCACTTTGTCCTCTTCCAGCATGAAGCCTTCATACATCAACTTATCCGTTGCGGCCTCAATTTGTGCAGCGAAGGTCTGTTCATCACCATAACGTTCCTCCAGGGAAAGTCGTGGGTCGCCGGCAGTAACGCGTTCGGCCTTGGTTTTAGAAAACGGAATAAATGTCCCGTGCTGTCCACAAGAATCAGGAAAACCTGCGCCCGGTTTCATAACCGACCAACCTAGATGAGTACCAAGGGGTACCGAAAGCTCCGGCAGGCGAATGCCTGCGATCTCATTTCCGTCTTCATTGACTTGGGAAACCTGAACAACATATTCATCTCCCGGTAGTTTCTGATATGGAACCGCTGAAAAATCCAGTGGGGCATAGCGAAACATCGTATCAGGTGTGTAGACGAATTTTAGTAACGCCGGCCAACCTTCATAGTTAAGTGCCGGTATATCGGGATAGGTAATCGCCTCTGGCGGAACCAGGGTACCATCACTCTTTTTCGGCACTACACTGGCAGGTGGTTCGACACCCTCAGTGACCCATCGATCCATCCTTATGAGAAGGGCCCTAAAAATTGGACCGTTATAAAGCGGGTTAGTCATTTGCTGACAGGCTTTCATAAATTCTGGCACCTTCTGATCGAAGGTGGTGTTGTGCTCTGTGGCAGCGATGGAATATATACGCACACCGGGCGCCATGGCGTCGATGTCCAGATCATTGCCTTTTGCGTCTGTGTGATTCAGTGATGACGACTTGTTCCAATATTCATTGGCACCATCAATATTAAAAATTTTCGGGCATGTTTGGGATGCAAGACATCGTCTGAGGATGCCGTCCGTTTGGCCGGTCAAGAGATCCGTTAGGACTGGAAAAGTTTGAGGAAATTCATGCTCGGGGGCGTAATGGTATTCGTGTTTGCGCGAAGATGCCATGGGTTGAGAAAAGCGGGAATTCATCCATACGTGGCCACCAGCGCCACCAGCATAAGGAAGCATACCATCGATAACCATGCGTCCCTCTTCGTCCTCGTTGAAACCCCAACGCAGAAAATCCCTTTGGTTGCGACCGCCATTGGATCGTCCCCATGAATAGATAGCACGTATACCATCAGCCATTGCTAACGGATTGGGATTTCCAAGATCATCAGCATCCTTATGTTTTAAAAAAGAAAGAAAATCACGTGTAATGGCATGTCCCAGACCCATTACAAAAGGGTCTTTTCCCGTATAGACAAACTCATAGACCCATCCGGTCATGGCAGGACCAGGGAATTCAATATTCCAATCGTCCGTATAGCGCCAGCCTGTCACAGGCGTTCCCACACCGTCTCCGTGTTCTCTAACCGTCAAAGTTCCATTGGAACTGCTTATATTGCTGGTGGCATAAGGAAGACTGATAGTGATGTCATCCTCATCTTCAGCGACGAGCTCTGCTAAAACTGCCCCCGTCACAGGAGAACCGTTGGCATTGATTGCGATAGGAATCTCAGCACCCAGGATGTTTGGGCCGGGCCTCACATGCCCCGAATAGCCGCTGAGCGCGATATTGTAACCCTCGCGCATGAGAAATCCGTGGCCGAAATGATCTACCTCGTCCGGATCATTAGAGGCAGTGCCGTCGTTAAACCATTGCAGCATACGTTTGGCACCTCTGTTGCCAAAAGCATAGAAGAGTTTTCCGTTGCCCTTAGTCTGGTCGGCAGGTCTAAGGATGTAAAAGGTCGACCGATATCGGACCTTACCATCTGTGACCGGTGCAAGATCAATATCGATAATCACTGCGCTTTTGGGATCACTAGGGTCAATTTCCCCTTCGAAGGTGCCAACTATCTTTTCATAAGGTCCGTTGTCCCCGAACGATGACAAATCTATTGTGACCGGAGGTTCTGCATCGATGCGCGTCACACGGGCATCTACTGCAAACGTAATACTGAAAATCGATACCAGTAGTGTCAGTATGCTTACGTTGATCTTTTTAATTGATTTCATATAAACCTCATAATTTGGCGACCCGTACAAGTTAGAATAATCATAAAAATAAGCCGCTAATGAAGCGTATCAACTCATCAACCCGTGTCAATATATTTAGGTTATATACAGATTACTTCATTAATGGAGTCAATGATAAAAAAGGTTGGAAACACATTTATAATTCTTTAATACAATCCACGTTTACCAATGGCTAATGTTGCCCACTTTGTTGATCCACGAGCGAATTGTCGAAGTGGTCGACGATCACTCGAATCACATTGAAATGACAAATTTCTGAGCATGGATAATCCCAATTTTTCTGCTTTCATAGTATCCACAATATTACAGTCTAATCAATAGATTATACTTTCTGTAGACTACGAATAAATTTATAGGATCTGAAGTTTTTATCATCCGTCATACGTTTGCGACAGTTATGGATGTCGAAAGTTCTGGAATTGCAGGTGAACAACCAGTGTAGTCGGGAATCTAGTAAAAATGATTAGTTTAAACAGCCTTGGACATTTATACTTTTTATAGATATAACCAGCTGCAAATTCATGTTGCTACAATGCCGAACAAAGACGATCAACAAAAGGAGTACACCATGATCCATAGTCGACAATTACTCGCCTTTCTAACCATCCTCATTACCGTACCTGCTGCTGCGGAATTGCCAACGCGTCACATACTTCCCGTTGCATTGGCTAAGGAAATGGCCGAGGTCACTCAAGCTCACTGTTTGGGAATGGGCTACAATGTTTCCGTCCACGTGGTGGACAGCGCAGGCGACACCCTGGTCGCCTATCGCGGCGAAGAGACCGGTGTGCACACCTTCGTCCTCAGCTATCGCAAGGCTTATACTGCAATGACATTCGACCGCCCCTCATCAGTATTCAGGGAACGCATAGAAAATGGCGATATTGGCCCGCAAATGCAATTGATGTTACCCGACATGGCGGGGCAACAGGGAGGCTTACCTATCCACGTTGGTGAGGAAGTAATTGGTGGCATTGGCGCGGCTGGCGGCGGCAGTGGATCCGATTCGATCTGCGCGCAGGCTGGCATCGACGCAGTCGCAGATCGTCTAAATTGAACTCAGCTGTAAATTAGACTTTTTTTCGACTCAATTAAACAGGCTTTATTCTGGCTCAATATGAAAGTCACTAAGATTGGGCGGGACGACTGCACGTTCCGTGGGTTTAACTAGTTGTGGAATCCAGCGATATGGTACTCGGTAGGCCCGGTACGTTCTGGGGAACGGGTTTGCACCCGATTCGAAGTAAGGCATTATGTACTCCCAAACAATTTCTCTCTCGGCTGTCACCTCGAAAAGACGTCCGTCAGCACCTTCAGTTATAAACGTGTTGCCATTGGGTAACCGTTGCGCCGAGCTAACGTTGCGGCTAAAAAACTGATAGCTGGCACGACCAGGAAGGGAATATTCCCAGACCTTCTCGAATGTCACCGGATTGAACTCTATCACCCGTGAACTAAACCGGGTGATAGTGCTGGTACCGTCAGGTGCCACCGGGTTCGGTGCTCCATAGCCAGCTGAACCGCCGTTATCAAAGACCATGAGATTACCTGCACCGGGCAAACCCTTCGGGATGATGTGTGGATGATGCTGCCCAATTACCTGACCAATCTTTAAGTGTAATTCTGATATTCGAAAGTCAGGTCCCATCTTCCATACAATTTCGCCCGACCGCGCAACAATAGCAATAACATTCGCCTCACGCGCACTGATGATTACATTATCAGGATGAAAGCGCTGGTCCCCCCCGTCGTACCATTTATTTGGACCCACATACGTCGCGGAATTTATGTGCAGCCAGTCAAAGTCTTGTGTTTCGTTATTATATTTTACAGCGCGGCGAATAGCATTACGGGCATCATCAGAGAAACCGAACTCTTCAACATGATCGCTCGCCAGCCAGTCCCATAGCACCTCGCCATCCCAACTTACTTCAAGGATATAATCGTCCTTCAGATGCCTGTCTGTTATCGCCGGTACTGTCGCGTTCTTGTGCGCCAGAATAAGTGTACGACCTCGGTCAACTAATGGATCGGCCCCAGGAGTATAGTAGCCGACAGGGTTCCCCTCCCGTTGCCAATCATGGTGCTGTCGGGCCGCCCACACTGTTGCACCATCCTCAGTTTGTACCTGCTCTGTTTTGTCGAAGCGCCAGATTTCATTGCCGTCCCAATCCCATTGGACCAACGCCATAAATTCCTGGTGGGCCGCGCGGTTTCCCGTCGCTGCTATGAGATACCCTCCCGGAAGGATCCTGGCTGGGTAACCTGACGTATTAGGCCATCGTCTGATTTCAATACCGTTCATGTCGACCAAGACATCGCCTTCACTATTAGGGATACGAAAAATTGTGTACCCATTCCATGCTTTCGCTGGATCGTAAATAGTCGTTCCAGTCGGATAGATCGATGGGGCCGCGTGAATTATCGTTGGAACCAGGGCGAATACGAGAACACCGGCTAAAAGTGCACTCTGACAATAACGCATTGATATAATCATTAAAAAATTCCTCAAATTTAATTAAATCTATTTTGATATGTCTCCGACACATTTATTTAAATATTGACCTACAATAAATTGCCTTCCAATAGTCGATTATATCTTGATTCAACTTCATCTCTGGCATCTTCTGGCTTTACTAATACGCATTGGCTGGTAGCTGAACGGCTGTCTGTTCTCTTTCTTTCCAGTGTTAAGTCTTTTCTATTCAGTACATTGAGCCCTGTATAAATATACGACTCCCACTCGTAAAAACCTGGTGTAATTATCATCTTATTGTCATCGGTATTTACATCCTTATCCCAACTGCCAGTATTCCTGTTTGGTCTTAAAACAAGACTGATGTTTTTATCGCCATTCTTTTTTTGAAAAATCCAGTAATTCTCATCTCTAAATGTTTTTGATACCTCATCAAATGAAGAGGGACACTTAACCGCGCGCATATCTACATAGTCATCAGCAGGGATTCCAAGGGTAGGTTCTTGATACGATTGTTTGTTTGGCGAATTATCAATTTTCTCTACCTCGAACAACAGATAACCAATGCATGCGATTAGAACAATATTTGTAATAATTTGTAATGATTGAGGCATATGAATTCCAGTCTTGGCCAATATTTTTTGTAACAGTGATAAGATAAATTATAAAAAAAAGAAATTGAGTCTGAGTCACTTGAGATCTCTTCACTATAGTCTCCGACCTCTTTATTTACTCATTATATTAATATGTCATAAATATTTCGTTTAATTCACTACTGGTTTTCCCGTTAAGCAGTGCGAGCATCAGAAGGATGCGTGCCTTTTGTGGCGTCAGGTTATCTGCGGAAGTAAATTCTCGGCCTATTCTGATACGTCCTTTCCCGCCTCGATGGCTCAACACTACGGCTACACCACTTTCTTCGGCTTCTTTAAGGGCTTGCGTTAATGACCCCGGAGAACCGGTTGGGAACGCTGCCGAAACGATACCCTTGGCACCAGTTGCTTTAACAATATCAACGAGCTTTGGACTTGCATCCAGATAGGAATAAACAATCTCGACCTTGGGCATTTCATCGGCACTTGTAATACCCTTCAAACGCAGATCACTATTAGCAGTATGTCGCGCTAAAGGCTCTCGATAAAAACGTATTGCATCCAGATCGGAGAATCCGAGTATACCCAAATCACCAGAGTCCCAGGTTTCTACTCGGTGACTAATGGTTTTAGTCACGTCCCTTGCCGAATGAATCATTTCATTCACAACCACCAAAACTCCCTTATTACCTGCATCTGGATGAGCCGCAACACGGATTGCATCAAACAGGTTTCGTGATCCGTCTGAGCTATATTTCCCTCGATCTCTTTGCGCTGCTGCAATGACAATGGGTTTTTCAGTATCCAGCACTAGATTCAGGAAGTAGGCTGTCTCTTCAGCTGTATTTGATCCCTGGGTCACAACTACCCCGGTAATATCTTCGTTCTGATTTAATTCCTCAGTGATGATATTCGCAATATCAATCCAGTTCTGAATGGTGATTGACGCACTTCCAACTGAAATATAATCACGTATTTCAATCTCGGCAACATCTTTTATGCGAGGAATTTGTTCTATAAAACCATCAACCGGAAGGCGACCGGCTGGTGTGTTGACAATCGTGCCACCGGTTGCAATTATTTTTACCAGTGGTTTAGATTGTGAACTTGCAGGATGCGAAAATACGGTTAATGATAACAGCAAAATCGGTAGCAATAAGCACTGGTGTATTTTTTTCATAATTTCCCCCATATATCTACCTGTTGGCTACGACTTGCAGGCTGTTAGATTTAATAGGATCAGTGTAACAAGAATATCGTCATATAGGCGAATGCGACCCACAATATGTGGGAAATGTCGCGAGTAGTTACCGAGAAAAGGATCATAAATATTCGCCTAAGGCGCTCATTGTACTTACTGGATTCCCACTTAAGCGGAAATGACGACTTTCTCTACTTCCTCATTCCCGGGACGCGAATCGGAATCCGGTATCAAGTTAAAACAACTGTCTGCGTAGCAGACTTATTTTTCTTGTTTTCACAATAAATATGAAATTCCGTCAATTAATAGTACCCTACTCCGAACTGTTGCGAATATGAACTGGGGATAATATGAAACGACGGAATGTCTCAACAATATTAAGAATCATCACCATAAATAAGCAATTTTCAAATATTGCAGTATTTATTCTGGCTGCTACGGTGTTGGCAGGTTGCCCCAGCACCAGCAACATGAAGACGGTAGAAGTGGATGTCATGACACCGGCGGAAATCTCCTTGCCGTCCAGCATTGAAAATCTCGTGATCATTGACCGCACGGTGTATACCGGCAATCCGTTCGAATCTAACAAGGCCCTGCTTAGGGCTGCTGTACCCGGCCAGAGTAAAGAAGCAACAGATACCCTTATATTTTTCCTACAACGGTACCTTGGAGGATCGCCCCGGTTTCAAACAGTCGTCGCAAGTGAAACACTTACGGGCAATAGTATTTCCAAAGGTTTTCCACGGCCGATCCCCTGGGAGACTGTGAAGGAGCTATGCAAGCGTTACGGGGCCAATGCCCTTGTGGCCATTGAGGTCTATGATTCCGAATTCAACATGTCCAATCAACCTCAAGTTAGAAGAGCAGATCAGCCCCTCCTCAATGATCCCCAGGAGACTACCTTTCAGCGGTCTTCACCATACGAATATACGATTGCGGCGGCGGGTAATATTCTCTTCGGGTTCCGTGTTTATGATCCCTCTACGGAAACCATCATCGACGAGCATCTGTACCGGAACAGGGAGACCTGGAAAGGTACCGGATCAGATCCTGCATCAGCCGCCTCAGGCCTGCCACCCGGAAATGAAGCTATCGGCGATCTCATCCACATGGCAGGATTGGAATACGCCAAACGTATAGCCCCTATACCTGTACCGGTTGAAAGGAAATACTTTGGAGGTTCCGGAACTGAATCAGCATTGGCAAAGGGTACAGAACTAGCAGAAGCAGAGCAATGGCAACAAGCCGCCGATACCTGGGAAGCCGGAATCAGCCTAGCAGAAAAAAGTGAAGCCGGGCAGCTAGCATATAATGTCGCCGTCGCCTACGAAAAGCTTGGAAGAACCGACCAAGCTCAGGAATGGGCCGATAAGGCCTCTGAGGAATACGGCAATTCACAAGCCAAGGATTTGCTTTCAGGATTTGAGGAGAAGAAACGCTCGCTAGAGACAAGCGGCGGAGGACAGATTGGAAACATTATAAATATCAATAAGGAGTAAATTTTTTTAGGTGACAGACTATAGTTCTATAATAGAAATTCGTAATACTGTAAAACGTGGTCTGAGCTTCCCCCAATAAAACGGAGTTTAAAATTAAGAGATATTTTTTCTTTCAAATTCAACCGGTATCATGTAATTCAAAAAAGAATATCTCCGTTTTCGTCGGAGTCAATTGAGAACTATTGTTCAGCCTCCGGTTTCTTTTATTTTATCTAATTCCAGCAGCCCGCTTCTCTTCGGCAAGTTGCTTTGTATAACGGTTTTCGTAGAGATCAATATATGCTTGACAACTTTCAGAATCGACAAATGGGTTAACCTGATTACCGCCCTGTTTGAGTTTGGCGACTTTAGCATCAAGGCTGATAGAAAGCGCGCGGTACGTCATAAAAACATCACACGGCAATGACCTGAGTAATTTAAATGACTTCTCAAAATCTGATGCGATTTCCGGGTACAGTTCATTATTGAGTAATCCTGGTCCACCCTCATCATTGGGTGTACCCATTCCAGCCATGAATACAACGTCATATTCTTTTCCCTTGTCCATGACCTTCATCGACCAGGTAGTGACACCCTTAGTATGCCCGGGAGTGTGGTGGGCCACCATGGTTTCACCTCCGAGCGTTAGTGCTTCGTTATCAGCAATAAAAGCATCAACTTTAACGGGTTCAAACTTTGGATTTCCCATCTCATCCGCGTCACCCGAAGCAACCATCTCGGCTGTTTCCCTGGTAGTAACAATTTTGGCATGGGGAAGCAATCGCTGGAACGCAGCCAACCCGCCAATGTGCTCTGCGTGTGAATGGGTGTTAATAATGTATTTTATATCTCTAAGATGAAATCCAGCTTTTACCACGTTTTCGATCACATCATGTGCCTCTTCTGTTGAAGTGGTATCCATAAGGAAGTGACCTTCCGACGTTGTAATCAGGAATGCCCCAACCTTCGAATGGCCAACCCACCAAATATTATCAATGAGCTGGTCAGGGTCTCTGGGTGAATTATCATTGTCTGGCGAACCTACACCGATACCCAATTCAGTAGATACCTGGGCTGATACATTCATTGAAAATGGCGAGATCAGCAAGATAAACCAAATTAACCGAGTGATGTTAAATGAAAATACAATTTTTAGTGATTTACTCAGACCCATGACGATTCCCCCAATAGAATGCATACAATTGAAACAAATGGAAACAAGATATGCAATTAAAAACCAAAGCGTAAGACCAATATATAATAAATATCCATTACAGACAAAGTAACAGTGTCGAAGTCATCTGGGTATCATAAAAGCGTTGATTG
>CAUZRI010000005.1:0-18799 GCA_963582285.1 Gammaproteobacteria bacterium
ACCAATCTAATGGCATTAGCTTTGCCAGAATACCCACCAGATCCGTCTTCGGATACATCGTAGAATTCACAGCCCTTAAATGTGACATCCATTCTGGGTGTATTTTCCTGGGTACCTGTTACTGGATTGGGGGCAAAGGCAACTACATCTTTTGATGTGAATGCATTTAGAGATCCATCTGAGCGTTTACCATCAAAAATAACGTTCTCAACCGTAAGATCGGCCCATACTTTTAAGTACCTGCCTATAGTGTCTCCAACAGCAACACGGATAGTTGGCTTAACGGCCAATCCTGCTGCTGCCCGGATAGTCAAAGGCACTGTAACCGAATCAGCCGCTGACAATTCATAAAAACCACCATCTGTTGCCAATTCAATGACGTCAGCTGCATAACCGCCATTTATGGCGCCAAGAGCGTCAGAAAAATCTGCGCCTGCAACACCTGCCTGCGCTGAAATTGTTTGCCCGAATGACAAGCTCATCGAACAAGTCATAATTAAACTCGTAACTAATAATCTCATAGTTATCTCCTTTTTTGGTTATTGATCTTCTTTCTTCACTTCACTTTATCAGTAAAGCACTCTATATTAATATTCATATCTTATAAGAGTCAAGTCTAAAAATAGGATATTACATATCATACAACATAATTTTTAATTTATTTATGGAAATACTTTTGGCTGATGGATTCACTAGACAGGGATATTATTCTATACGCTTTGATGGAAACGATCTTTCGAACGGAATTTATTTTTATCAGTGTTTAAAATACATATCTATACCCTATAGAAATATTTTCAATTGAGTTTAATACATAATTGGTATTACTAAAATACTGATCGTAATATTTCAGACCGCGATTTTCATAGGCCACATCAAGATAACCTTTCAATATTTTTATACTGGCACCAGCAGTAAAACTATTTTCAGAGGGTCCTCTTTCGGTTATAGCAGCACCATCAGGGATGAAAGTCTCCGTTATTGAACGATATCCACTCATCAACGATATCCATGAAAATAGTTTGTATTCGATTCCAAGACCCACTACAAATTGATCGGCCCATCCCCTATGAGTAGTATCCTGGGAGGCAAATGTAAATTCATTTGAACTATGGTTTGTTTTGCTGATATCTCCAGCTATCCTAAAATAATTAGTGGGTTGAATACTCACACCAAGAGCATAGCCCATTGAAACATTCATCTCATCAGTGCCTGATAATACTGCAGTTTCTAGCGTATCATTCTCAATGGTATAATTCCACTCTCTCTTAACTGTATATCCAGGATTGATTTTAAGCCCTATACTGATTTTGCTGTAATTAATAAGTGTGCTTATGCTCGGTGAGCTTGAGCCAAATTTTGAGGTGCCAGAGGTGCTGGTATTCAGTGTATCATAACTAAATGCCATGAGGTTGGCATCGATAAGGTCAAAATATCCTACACGGTTTAAATATGTAGAGTCATCAGTTTCGCCATTCATCATTTCAAAACCCAAACCAAAGCTAACATTCTCATTCAATTGCATACTAATGCCAGCATTATAGCTCCAAATATCACCCGTTCTAACACGCTCATAATCTGACCAATAAACTCTAATACTATCCAAAGGATCACTTACTCTAACAATTTCACCTTCATACTGAAAATAGCCCAGATGTGGTTTTATGTATGTCTGATTCCGATCATAATCCTGAACTTTAAGCTTTTTATTCAGTCCTGCGGCAATATAGAATTTTCTCTTAAGTAAATTTACCGGCAATCCGATTACTATGGACATTGGTCCTGCTGCATCAGTTTCCCTGGTCCAATCAGCTGCCTCTTTGCTAAAATGATCCATCCCTAATATGGGATCATTGACAACATAGTTTGTATCATTGTGAAATACATCATGATCATATAAGCCGTTGTTTGACGGATCGGGTACTAACATTCCATCCAGAATAAAACCCAGAGATACGAACTGACGATTTGGTCTGTAAATCTGATTTTCCTGCCATGATTTCTTGTAAGAATCACCAGTAATTGAAATACTCAGTCCATCTATACTGGCCAATCCCGCTGGATTCCAAAATAGTGAATTTATATCGCCATTCGCTGAAGTGTATGCTCCCCCCATCGCCAAAGCTTTTACACCATTAACAGCCGGTAAAGATATCCCTTGAAACGCAATAGGATCACCCCTATGCTGGGCAATCACCGAACTCATCGAGCCCGCAAAGCCGAGAGCAATTAACATTCTCATAATAATTTGTTTGAAGGTAGTCATCACTTAACTCCTGAAAGTCAAAATCTTTTTAATTTTTTCCATAGCCAATTGTAAAGCGCGATACAGGGCCAAAAGACTCTCCATAGCTCGCATACGAATAGTCGAAACGAATACCACCTGGTGCATTTATACCAAACCCGAGGGTAAGTCCTTCAATATCATAGTTAACTCTTTGCCCAGTGCGGATAAAGAACATATCATACATTGAATACTCAAATCCAACATTAAACTGTTGTCCATAATCCCTGGTTTCCAACATATCAAAGGCAACCAGGAGCCCATGCTTATCTGATTCAGCAAACAATGGATTAGATTTTCCAAGGATATAACCTGCGACACCAATTGAGAGTTCTTGCGGCAAGGGATAGCTTTCTCCCTCTTTCCGAAATTTTATTTCGGGACCAAAGTTTTTAATCGCTGTTGCCAACTGAAGTGATTTGAATCCGGTGCTATAATTAAAGCCTGCATCTACAATAATAGCTGAGGCATCTTCTACCACCAAATCCTCATGAGCGTATTTGGTAGTTATACCAAATGCGAACTTTTCAGAAATTTGTTTTGCGAATGATAGTCCGAAAACCTGCGCTCCCGGTGTAACAATATTTCCTGTTAACCCAGGATTATATATACCTGATTCCAGGAATCCTAGATTCTCAACTTTTGTCTCCTCAACATCACCAATGTCGACCTCCATCCCATGAATTCCAATAGTACCAAGCTTATTAAAAGACCATACCAAAGAAAATGATTGGTGGGACATATCTAATAGGTAATCGAGTTGAGAGATCGAGAAGTCCGCTTTATCCACTTTGGCAATGGCAGCAGGATTTGAAAATACAGCTCCCGAACTATTTCCAACGGCAATAAAAGCACCACCCATAGCAGTTGACCTGGCGTCTGAATTGACCTTCAAAAATTGAAATGACGTTGTGCCGACCTTATTAAATGCTTCACCCTGGGCATATAAAATCGATGTGCCGACAAAAAGTCCGGTCAACAAATTCGCTATTTTAAAAATCGATCTCATTAATCTATCCCTCTTTATTAAGCCAGAATTATTTGACCACAATTAGTTTACCGGTTGCCTCGTCGCCATCGGGGGTTGTTATCACATAAACATAAATTCCTGATGCAATATCCTGATCGTTCCGAGATATCTGAAACCAGGCTGTAGAATACAAATCTGCATCATGTTCTAAGGTTTCAACCAATTGCCCTGCATAGGAAAATATCTTTATTGTACATCTTCTGGGTAAACCGTAAAAAACGAATAGCGTCTTCCTGGCCTCCGTCTCCTGTAAAACCTGAACTACCATGGAACGGATTAGGTACTGCATAAACTTTTGTCAGCTGATCAACAGAGCCTAGATTTTTGGTGTGATAAGTAATATTTGACTTACCACTTTCACCCCCGTTTTGGTCAACAGACGTAACCGCATAATATTTGGATTCACCAAGTTTGAATGCTTCATCAACATCTTCGTAATAATAGTGACCCTGACTGTCCACATCTCCCACATCAATTGAATCCATCAATGACCATGGTCCCATGCCCATGTCAGAACGATAGATTCTATATGTATTGATATCAGCCAGCAATCTCTCGTGGGAAAAATCCTCAGCACTTGAATTCCAGAGAATCTCTACTGTTGCTTGTGAGGTATTTTTTACCAGAATAACTGGTGCAGGAGCTGGAATTGGAATCTGCCATTTTGTGGTGTTCTCAGCTGGACTTGGGTTGGATTCGGGCCAAAGAACACCATTTTGAGGTCCGTGTCCCTGGGCATCAAGTGGAATTGTTGTTCCCAGATATGCCTCATGGGCTTTATGCGCTACTTGATTCACAGTAATAACATCAGAGTTTACATAGTCAGGATAGCCAAATTCATCCAGATAGGCTTCAGTTAAAATGTTTCCATCTGCATCCTTAATTTGCTTATTCAGAGATGGTGCAGTTCCGAATGGTCTGGCGATCTGCCCACCGATATATTTTTTACCTTCAGTTGCACCATATCCAACAACCTCTGCTGTGACTATTGAAAACTTATCGCCAAGCTCCAGAGTATAAGGACCCCAACCCAGGTTAAAAGTGGTACCATTATAGGCTTGTGTATGACCTTGATAAGCTCTGCCCATCCAATCATAACCTTCAGGGGCCGTGTAACCCGCGCTATTCATGAAATTGGGAAACAATGCATACAGGTCAGGAGAGTGAATATGCAACCAGCGTTCATCAATATTCATAGCTCTGTCAAATAATTTAGCAGACCTTGCGTTAGCAGTTAGTGACCGCATATTCCAAGGTTGTTTAATTCGATTCTGATCATCAAGTTCGTAATAACCAAGTACTGCATCATGCTTCAAATATTGGGTTTTTTCCGATTCATTTAAATCTGGATTATCAGGATCAACAATCGCCAGGTGTTCTATTCCATAGTATAAAAAACAGATCCCTGCGGCCTGAGGTGATAGTAATCCACCACCATTTATACCTGTTTCAGACCAAAGCAGAAAATTATCAGGATCGGGTTCGGGATGAGCAGCACCATTATTTATGGTTTCATCAGCCGTACCTGTGCGGGTAACCATATCAAATGCCAACCAGTAATCCTGATCATAATAATTCTTGGCATCGCCTCTTGAAAAGGCATCATAAAACCAGCTTCCATACGATCGCTGAATACCAAACATAGAAGGAGCCAGCCCTTGTGAAAAATTAATCAATACATCATGGAGCGTAAAGTCATTTTCTATGGTCTCTTCATAGCCATCTGTATCACCAGTATATTCGAACTCGTATTCGAAAATCACCATATCATCAAAATCTGGGAAACTCCAGGCTCGAGTAGTGCGAGTAACGGTTATACCGATTGATGTGGCCCATTTTGCTATGATTATTTCTTCAGCCTCATTTGGGTCATAATCAGGGTTTAGATAGCCCAAGCCATCCTCATCAGTTAATATGGGAAAGTTCTCTATCTCTTCGATTGATATAGGAAAACTCCAAACTCCAAAGGGTAACTCGGGTGTAAGAGTTCCAACACCACCGCAGCCTACATAAATTCGATTTTCACGACCAAGCAAGCCTTCAGGGTTTCCTGACAGCAGGATTCCCGAGCCCAGGCTGTTGTGCTGACCACTGTATGGGATCCCATTTACTACTGTATTTGATCTGGATGGCCACTCCATCAAGGGTACATCAGAAACTTCACCGGCTGGGCCATATTGATAAGGTCTGCTAATTTCTCCTGTGTTGTATACAGTCTCATGCAGCATGCCCCTGTCGTGTATCCTATATTCCCTGACTTGACCATGCAGCCAATTCTGTAACAACATTATAATAGTGAAAACTATAACTAACTTTTGTTTTGAGTGAGAACTAATCATCTATCTAGCATCTCCAATTATTTTTACTTGTAACTCATTAAAAATCTAATTTTAAACCAAACCTAAAAGATCGTGGGCTGTTACTGTATAAATAGGGTGTTAGATTTGTCAGGTAGGGCGAAAATTCTGTCTCAGTTAGAACATCAATAGTTTCATCCACATATCGCTCTCGATAAACATTGTCAGGACTATCACTAAAGGTTCTTGAATAATGCCATACTTTTTCATTAAGCAGGTTGTAACCCTCAACAAATACAGTTATTTCATTTGAGTTTATGTTTATGACTTTTTCAAATCGGGCGGTCAAATTTTGTTCTTCTGGCGTTCTAAGGTTATAACGGAGCCCCTGACCTGAAGCATCCCAGGTAAATGGCCTGCCAGACATATATTTATAGGTAGCTCTGAAAGAAATACCTCCCAGTGGATGCATTCCCATGAACCCAAATCCTGCCTTGCTCTCGGTATGAAATCCTAATGTGGCTACCACTTTGTGCAAGCGGTTGAAATCAAGGAAGATATCTTTTGGATTTCGCAGTTTATCAACCTTATTTGGGTTTTCATAATGAACGACCAGATCAGCTGCTCCTAAGGGACTGGATGCTTGACCAGTGGCAGACTCCCAATTGTATCTGAGATTTGCCTGGATAAACCCACGTTTCTTATCCAACGCTATCTGGAAGCCATGGATATCAGCATACTCACGATTATCAAATGTATTGTATACATTACCGTCAAGATCTTCGTACTGCGCACCTTGCACTAAATTACTGACATTTTTATTATAGGCGCTAAGGTCAAGACTCAGACCCAGTGGCAGCATTCTAACAATTCCCATATCGTAGGAAATTGTCTTTTCAGGCTCTAGTTCTGCATTACCCATTCTGTCAAAGTTCGGGTAGGTATTCCTCTGGAAACGACTTTGAAAAATATATTCAAATGCCGGCCGTTGAGTAAATACACCATAATTCAAATGCAAGACAGTTTTCTCTGATATGGGGAACGAAAAACCAATACGGGGTTGAAAAACACTGGTTAGCGTTGTGGTACTTTTTGCTGCTCTATCTTCATCATAAAATGCACCTGCGTCAGGATTGCCGTTTTCGAACCCAGGATTTCGATAGGGTGAGTATCTATTAGTAAAATACTCTGTATTGAAACTATAGAAATCATAGCGCATTCCCAGATTTGCAATAAACCCCTCATACTCCATTTTATCTTGCAAGTATAAAGCGCCTTCAAACGGGTAAGCCTGATAATCATCCCACCTGGCACTGGTCTCGTTAGTCAAAGAGGATTGCCGGTTTACATCAATATCATAATATTTGAGTCCAATCCCTGACTTTAACAGGTTCCTTTGATTAATCTGGCTGCTGATATTCCATGAGAAATCAGTCGTAGCTGTTTGGTAATTACCCCTGGTTGTTACAAGATTACCACCGGTATGACCAGAAGGAGATTTTGAAAATCGCCAATTTGAGTTATTGTTATATATTTGAGAAAATTCATCTTCCTGGAGAACTTCGTTGAACTGATCCTGACGAGTGCTGATATGACTTAATTTCATCTCCATAAATGTGGATCGACTGGCTGTATGATTCCAATTCACACCAAACTGTTGAGTTTTTTGAATCACCTTAGGGACAGTTAATGCAGTCTCAAACCAACGACCAAAATTGCTGGTGATGTCATTTTCAAAATCGCGATTAAAATTATACATAAGTGATAACTTGTCGCTTTGATTGATACGATATGAGAGATTACCTAAAAATTGAAAATCCATATCAGGGGTGGGTGTTGGAATAAATGTTTGATTTGAGTTGACTTGAGTCGCTACAAATAAAGCCGTATTATCTGAGAGATTACCACCAGTTGAAAATTCTGCTCGATAATCAGGAGCAGCATATTCCATGTCCATCTGCCTGACAAGCTGAAGCCATAATGCTCTCATCATCATAGCCGTATGTAATGAATCTTCCCGAGTGGGTGGCGGAGGTACTGGAAACCCGACTAATTGTTGTGGTACATATTTATCAAAAGATATTGCTGAAAAATCAAGCAATAATCCACCTGATAATGGATCAATGCCATCCACCCATTCATCAATATTAATCAAAGTATCCATGTATGGATTCACTTCACTTGAGTATACACTGCCCCCCCAATGATCATATCTATCATTTGTTTGGGATACTTCAATACGGGTCTTCCAATCTCTCCCCCAACCTTCTTTTGGGACCATATTAACAACGCCGGACTGGACATTACCATACTCAGCCGAAAATCCACTCGTGTAAACCTCAACCTGTTCAAGTCCGATGGTAATGGGGGAAAAAGTTTTACCTCCAGTAAGCGGATTCATAATATTTACCCCAGAAATCAAATATGCTGCTTCTCCATCACGACCGCCTCGAAAATGACCACCATCCACATCAGCCTGAAGATTAACAATACCCCCTACATCAGATATACCAGGTAAACTTTCAAGAGTTTCAACATCATATGTTTGTTTCGTTGCTGTTAAATCAGGATCTGCTATATCAGGTCGGAAGGCACTTACCAGAACTTCAGTCCCCTGAACCGCCTGGGTCTCTAATTCATAATTGATGTATATGGTTTTATCTATCAGAACCAGAACGTCTGTTTTTTGTTCTTTACGATATCCAATATATTCCGCTCTGATTGTATAATTTCCGGGTGGAATATTAATGATAAAGTATTCACCATTGACATCTGTTGCTGCCCCTAAATTCATATCTTCAATGATGACACTTGCCCCGACTAATGGACTTCCATCATTCTTATCAATAATCTTACCACTAATCTTCCCTGTCTCTCCAGCAAAGAGATTACTTGAAAAAACTATAGCAATGAGAAGAACAATCTTATAGCATTGTACTTTTCTAAAACTCATCGACCAAACCTCCTTAAAGATCTAGATATATAACTCAATTTACTTATGTTAAGAAGTAGCGATTTCATCAGTCCATTTTTGTTTCGGCGATTAAAGAATGCTCATATACTACACTCATATGATCATTGTTTTGTCTACTAGTTTGTATGTTGTCTGACATCTTATATTATACATATTCATTGTAAAAAGCAAAAATTTTTATTGACAAACTTTTAGGCTTTGGATCGATAGGAATCTCCCCCTCCTACTCTATCAACTATATTATCGATAGAATTATAATAACCGATTAACAATAGCGTCTTATTTAGCACCACAGCATATTTTATACTTCTTTCCACTGCCGCATGGACATGTATCGTTACGCCCTATTTTAGCATAGGGATCGTGAGGCGAATCAGGAGTCAGGTTCGACCTCGCCATGATATTTGCAGCCGGGCGCCCACTTCTGAGCTCACCGGCCATAGCCATCATATATTTTTCTGTATACCCAAAAAAGGTCTTGTATCCAGCGCATAGATAGTTCAAGCCTTTTTCGCCATCAGGAGTTTTTATGAAACGTTGTTTTGGGCAGCCGCCATTGCAAACCTGTCTGAATTCGCAGTCCAGGCAGTACTTGGGAAGTGTATCGCGCTTGTCTGATCCGAATTTCCGCTGCTCCGGGCTTTCCGCCATTTCACGAATGGTCGTATCGGCGACATTGCCAAGATTGTACTCCGGGTAAACAAAATGGTCGCACGAATATACGTCACCGTTGTGCTCGATGATCATCGCATCACCGCAAGTCTCGGCGAAGATACAGAGCCCTGGGTTTTGGTTCATCCACCCGGCAAGGGTCGTATCGAATATCTGGATGAAATACTGCCCGATATCTTTCTGGACCCACTGATCAAAGATACCGTTTAAGAACTGACCGTACTGCTCGGATCCAACTGACCACTCAGTGACGGTTGCTCCATCTCTGAACTCAGGTCCAACAAGTTGTAGAAAATGTGCGGGAAGATTGTCGGCAACACGTTCAACTATGGGTATAAACTGTAGAAAACGGCTACCCACTTCGCGCGTCAGGAACTGATATATCTCTTTAGGATGATCGGCGTTATGCTTGTGCAGTACGGTGAGCGTGTTAAACTCAACCTTGTGCTTCTTGAGCACCTTGATTCCGGCCATCACCTTGTCCCACGTCGGTTCGCCATCACGACTAACTCGATATCGATTATGAATATCTTCAGGTCCGTCGATCGAAACGCCTACAAGAAACTGTTCTTTGGCTAAAAACTCGCCCCACTCATCATCGAGAAGGATGGCATTGGTCTGAAAAGCGTTTGAAACCTGCTTATTACCGGCGTACTGCTTCTGGAGTTTCACAGCCTTGCGATAGAAATCGACACCCATTAGTGTCGGTTCTCCGCCCTGCCAGGCAAAGTTCACGACCGGAATATCCTGAGCCTCAATGTACTGCTTTACGTACGCTTCGAGCTCTTCATCGCCCATTTTCCATTGTCCGCGAGCTTTGTCTGGGTACAGCTTCTCTTTTTCGAGATAGAAGCAGTAAGTGCAGTCAATGTTGCAGATGGCTCCACTCGGCTTCGCCATAACATGTACGGCGAGCGGTCGTTTCATCTGCGGACGTGGGCGAGTAGTGGTCATTTGGTCAAGAATGGACGAAAGTGGCTTTTTAAACTTACTGTCACTTTCAATATCTCACCTTCACCTTTAAGGCTCCTTCAACCGGTTCTTCCGAAGCAATAACAACATAACCACCACCAGATCCTGAAAACACTGCGCCAGGATGATAGGGTGCCTGATATTTTAAAAGAGAGTATTATTTTAGCAGTACCATCTTATTAGTCTGGTGATACTGCCCAGCATAAATGGAATAAAAATACATTCCGGCACCCACATTCCTACCAAATGCATCGGTGCCATGCCAAGTGATGGATCTATATCCTGGTTCCTGAAATTCATTCACCAGTGCTGTTACTTCACGACCGTAGATGTCATAGATAAGCAACTGCACATGAATAGCTTCAGGAAGATTATATTTGATCTGCGTTGTTGGGTTAAAGGGATTTGGATAACTGGGAAATAGATTAAACTTAGAGGGTACAGAATTAACACTATCTATACTACTTAAGACTGTAAAATTTACTTCAATCGATAGGCTGCTGTCCATGACTACTGTATCAGGATTATTTGAGCCAGCCCATTGACCGCCCCAATTTGAGAACGACCATCCAGCAGCAGGTACCGCAGTGATCTCCACAGATGTTCCAGGCTCGTACATAGGACCTTGTGGTTCATACTCAATACTTCCCGATCCAACTATCCATGGGAAAATCTGGTACTGTAGTGGCGGTGAAAACACAGCTGTTATATACATATCATCATTTACAATTACCATCTGGGGATTATTGCTGCCGGTAATATCACCGCTCCATTCCAGAAAACTCCAGCCAAAATGTGGTATCGCTGATATGATTACCGTATCACCAATCATAAAGATATTAGAATCTGGATCTAGTGTCACACTACCCATCCCATCGCTGCTTGTAGTAATAAAAACTGCAGTAACCAAGTTTAACCAATCAGGAATTACGTCTGATGGAGTAAGTGGGTAAATCTCTACTAAATCAGAAGAAACCTGATCCGCTCCAATATCGTAAGAGTCAATTCTAATTTGTCCATCCATATCATTATCTATGTAATCATATGATTCTGTGGCCTGGCCAATCAGAGGACTTCCAGTTTCTGGCCTCCATAAACTATCTTCAGCAATATCTAATTGAGGGTTAATGACAGTGACTCCCTCGGTCGTCTCAGGTATTCCCAAAGATGAACCCCAAACAATATTTGAAGCATAGTTGAGATTGATCGGATCATCTTCTATATTAAAAATGACAGAGCTATTATCGGTTGATACGACGTTATTTGCTATTACACAATCTAAAGGGGGTAGTGATTGTTCTCCATTCGCACCTGCGCCTATTGAGAAAGGTTGATAGCAATTAACAATCGTGTTATGACTAATCTCTGCCCTCTGAACCTGGAAATAGCGGTTAAGTGGAGAATTGGGTACTCCATTCACTAATGTAATAGCAGAACGATATCCGGAGCCCCTGAGATCATGAAAATAATTATTATAGACTTTGTGGTCTTCGCCTATAATCCGCACACCACCAGTATTAGATTGACCATTGCCTAAAAAGAAATTACCATGAACGGTAGCCCGATTACCATGTCGCAATGTTAAAGTTCCTTCCGATTCGTAAAAGGTATTGTAACGAAATATATTCTCACCTGATTTATTTGAAATAATTTCAATCTCACCATTACAGTGCTCAAAATAATTCCACTCTACCGTAGTGTAAGAGTCATTCATGGAGTAAGTACTCGTGCCGATACGGATGGTTTCACCACCATTAAAACCTAGCGTTGGACGAAACGCAAAATAGTTATGATCGATTAGGTGATGGTGCGCTGGTGGATTTTGCATCGATTGAAACCAAACTACCAGAGTGGTACCATTATGATTTTTCCCACGAAAATAGCACCTGTCAACCCTATTGTTATTTCCGTAAATAGATACCCACTTGTAGTTTGTATTTATACTCTGGGGATTATAGTCCACGATAGCTGTATTGGTCAATCTGCAGTGCTCAGCAAGGTTTGATGAATTGGTTCGAAATTCAATTATCCCTCCAGAATCACTATATCCATTTCTGAAATATAACCCATCAACAACAAGGTGGGATCCACCAATCCTTAGAGTAGATGTACCCATTAAAATGACCTGACCGGGATTTTCTGCTTTTAGCAATATCGGAAGATCATTGGTTCCATTCCCTGAAAAAACAATATGCTGATTTATCCATATACCATTAGTCATTGTCAGGGTATCTCCAGGGGAAACAGAATTCATCGCACTACTGATCTCAGACGCGCTTGAGACATACGTATTTGATCCTACTAAAAGATTGGTCTTAATCAAAAAAATAAAAAAGGCTTTAAGATATGGACGATAAATCTTCATGTTTTATAAAAAAAATTCCTTAAATAAATTAAAAATTATATTGTATGATATATAATATGTTAGACATCTACCCATTCATTTACAAGTTAATTTAGGATATTTAGTTATTAAAATTTATAAAATGTGAGTCTCATATACATGTTTGGTTGCAGAATCCATATGTTCTACCATACTGAGAAACGCACCATCACCATCCTTATTCGCTATACACTTATAAATTTTCTTGTGTTCTTCATTACCGAATTTGAAGAGTTTTGGACTTTTATTACTAATAACCATTGTTTTTATTTTTGGCATCATCATAGCAACATTGCAAAGTAGTAGTATTAAATGTCAGGATATAAAAAACCTGCTACTTGCGAAGTTTGATGAAGTAAAAAAGGTAAATCTATTTAAGCAATACCATCTTCTTAGACTGTATAAAATCACCAGCCTGAATTGTATAAATATACATACCAGCTGACACAGACTGACCTAAGTCATTTGTGGCGTTCCACTGATATGATTTAGTTCCAGCATTTTGAGTTTGGCTAACCAGAGTGCGTACTTTATTCCCTTTCACATCATATATATCTACCCGTACATGATTTGCCTCCAGTAAACGATAGCTGATGGTTGTCGCCGGGTTGAACGGATTGGGATAGGCCTGTGATAAGACAATTTTTTTCGGCAGGATAACAGTCGCACCCGCTGACAGGACTCCACGGTCAGTTGAATAATTGTACTCATATCGCTTGCGTGGCAGCCAGCTCTCATCACGCCATTTGGATCGCACTGTTTCTGTCAGTAAGCCATTGTCGGAATACGTATACTCTCGCAAGGACACATTCACCCAGGCTTCAGTACTATCCTTTTTTTCCAGCAAGATCTGTACTCGGTTATGATTATCGTCATACCCTACCGATGCCCTGGCTTTATCAACCCAGGTGGAATCAGTCCACTTGTAAACTAGTTTTTCCGATAGGGCGGCATTGTCATTATAACTGTATATTACTCTGTGCCTGGGAACCCAGGTACTGTCGCGCCATTTGTAAGTGATTTTTTCATCTCTATCTCCATTATCATTATAAAACAGCTCTTTTAATACCCTATCTACCCAGGTGCTGTCCCGCCATTTGGATATAGTTTTGGTTACACATAGGTCGCCTTCATATATCAGCGCAGTTTCCTTCTTGTTCCGCCACTCGTCCTGGTGCCACTTCTGTTCCACTTTGGACATAAGCAGGTCGCCGTCATTATAACTGAAATTGGTCCTGTACCGGTTTATCCAGGCATCATTTCTATACGCCTGTTTAGTTTTGATTTCAGGGCCACCATTGTCATTATTTTCATAGACAGTCATTCCTCTTAAGGACCATTCATCATCCCGGTATTTGTAGCGGTCTTTCTGGGTTAAATAACCATTATCATCGTAGGTGTTTATTTTTTTGTCTTTATTTACCCAGGCACTATCCCGCCAGGCCTGTACAACTTTTGATTCATAATCTATGGCAGTGCGGCTGTATATAGTTTCATACTCAACATTGATAAAATCATTAAATCCATCATCAGCAAAACTTGCACTTATTAAAAAAATGCCAATAATAATGATGTTATTATTTTTCGTGAATTTATTCATAACAAATTACCTTTTATTTAAAATTTGTATAACTCTAGTTTACTATATCCTATATCAAACTGGGCAGAAATTTTTTTATTTATTTTTTGAGCTCTCATTTTCAATAATTTTATATCTCAAACCCAACTCCAATCCGCTTAGCTCAGCCAATCCTTTCATCCTACCAATGGTAGAATATCCCGGATAAAATGTATCTTGTAATGGAATATCACTAAGCATTAAATGTCCATGATCAGATCTCATTGGAATATTTACATCCTTATTATCCTTAGAAACCCTTTTTACCTGCTCTTCGATAATGGCTTCCATAAATTTGGCCATGGGGACGCTGCCCTCCAAATGGTTAACTTCCAAAAAACTCTGATCAGCTTCCAAGTGAACATTTCTCAAGTGTAGAAAATGAACTCTATGAGCAAAATTTTTAAAAATTTCCAAAATATCATTGCCAGAGCAAGACCCTAGCGATCCGCAACAAAAGGTCAATCCATTGTAATATGACGGCACACTTTCCAGCATGTATCGAATGTTGGAGATATTGTTTACAACCCGTGGCAGACCTAGTATGGAATAGGGTGGATCATCAGGATGAATGCACATCTTGATACCAAGCTCCTCCGCTTCAGGTATAACCTGACTTAGAAATTTAATAAGATTCTTCTTAAGTTGTGTCTCATCTATTGAAGCATATTTCTTGTGGCGCGATCTGAATTCATCTAATGATAAAACATCTTTGGTGCCGGGGAGACCAGCCATGATTGTATTTTGTAAAGTGGTCACTTCCTGATCCGAGAGACTGGTTAAAAAGTCATTGGCTTTTCGCTTAGTCTCAGCATTATAATCTTTTGTCGCTTCTTCCCTTTTCAACAAGTAAAGATCAAAAGCTGCTAAAGCCAACGGCGAGTAATGCAAGGCGTAACAACCATTACTAAGGGGAAAACGAAGATCAGTTCTTGTCCAATCTAATACCGGCATAAAATTATAGCAGACGGTTTTCAAACCATTCTTAGCTAAATTATGTAGTGTTTCTATATAATTATTGACATATTCACGACTATCTGCACCATCAGTCTTGATGCTCTCATGTACATTGACACTTTCAACTACTGACCACGTTAATCCTGATGATTCTATTTCTTCTTTAAGTTTTTTAATTTCATTGCTACTCCACACTTGTCCTGTAGGAATTTTGTACAGTGCTGTGACTATCCCTGTGGCACCAGTTTGTTTAATATCCTGAAGTGTGACACCAAAATCAGGACCAAACCATCTAAATGTTTTTTCTAAATATTCCATTCTCTTCTCAATCTCTATTCTAAAAAATATTTAAACTCCTGAAAATGAACTAAAACCACCATCAACAGGAATAATAGTGCCAGTAACGAAAGTTGATGCATCACTCAATAAGTAATGCACCGTGCCATTAAGCTCAGAGGCATCCCCAAACCTACCCATTGGAGTTTTATTTATTACCAAATTGCCTCGTTCTGTATAGCTCCCATCATCATTGGTCAATATTTTTCTGTTTTGATTGCCAATAAAAAATCCTGGAGCGATGGCATTGACTCTTAATTTATCTCCGAATTTCATAGACAATTCCATGGCCATCCATTTGGTAAAAATCTCAATGCCTGCCTTTGCCATAGAATAGCCTAAAATGCGAGTCATTGCCTGGGTAGAGGCCATAGAAGATATGTTTATGATACATCCCGAACCCTGATCTGCCATGATTTGCCCAAAGGTAAGAGAGGGAAGTACTGAGCCCATTAGATTGAGGTCAAGTACTTTTTTAAGATCCGTTGTAGAGATATCAAAAATGGTTTGATCGGGATTAACAGTCGCCCCTGGCATATTACCACCAGCAGCATTGATCAAGCCATCCAATCTGCCTCGATCTATTAAAATTTCGGCCGAAATATTTTTAAGTGCGGCCTCGTCCAACACATCAGTTGTATAACCTGTTGCAGAATCCGGCATTATTTGATTTAGATTATCAACTCGGTTTGCAGTAGCTACAGAATCACGACCCAAAACGATCACATGAGCACTGTTTTGAACCAAATATTTAGCTATTGACCCTCCGAGCACTCCTGTTCCTCCTGTGATAGCTACTATTTTATTATCTATTGAAAAATGTTCGTTCATAATTAACAATTCACCTCAATAACTTCATATTTTTTTCAAATCTCTGAAATGATCGAATATATCTCATGCATTCTTTCCAGTCATTTCTATTTTTTTCATCACTTGCAAAATTTGTTTTTCAAGACCATTAAAGTTATCATCTTTCAAATATTCTTTTGAAATTAGTTTTGAACCCATACCTAAACAGTAAGTCCCCGCATTAAACCATTGAGATATATTATCAAATTCGGCAGTAACACCTCCTGTTGGCATAATTTTTAACCAAGGGCAGGGAGCTAAAACGGATGAAATAAATTTAGGACCATAAACGCTACCTGGAAATAATTTCACTATTTCAGCACCTAGTTTTTCCGCAGTTATCATTTCCGTTAAGGTCCCACACCCTGGTATCCAAGGAATATTATTTTTTACGCATACTTTTGCTATAGATTTGTCTAAAAATGGTGAAACGATTAAGCTTGCCCCAAGATCAATGAACATTCTTGCTTCCTCATCCGTTTTTACAGATCCAACCCCTAATGTAGAGCCAGTGTTGTTACCCAAATGCATTACTAGTTGTTTAAAATTATCTATCGCTTTCGGACCACGATTTGTGAATTCCAAAATTGGCAAATCACATTTAACAACTGTATCTAATACTTTTTTACAAACAGTTATGTCATCATGGTAAAAAAGAGGGATCAAACTATACTCTCTTATTTTTCTTTTTAATAACATTTTGTATTTATCCATTTTTTCAAAAGAATAATTATCAATATCCGTCACAGTTTATAGGTTGATTTTACAAGATCATAAGCCAGCGCTTTTGCCATCCGGTGAGCATCCGATAAAGACAGCTGGTGACTTGCCACCATTCTGGCAAGGAAGTTCGAATCTACTCTCCGACTGAGGTCGTGGCGGGCTGGAATAGATGGAAACGCACGAGTGTCATCGTTAAAGCCCACAGTATTGTAAATACTGGCTGTTTCTGTAACCATTTCTCTGAATCGCGTCATTCCATTGATACTGTCATGGAACCACCAAGCAGGCCCCAGTTTCATTGCAGGGTAATGCCCGGCCAACGGTGCCAGTTCACGCGCATAATTGGCCTCATCCAGTGTAAATACGATCAGGGTAAGATCGGGATTATTCCCATACCGGTTCAACAATGCCCTCAAATTCCTGGTAAATTCATTCTTTACCGGAATATCATCACCTTTATCGCGCCCAAACCTGTTGAATATAAACTGGTTATGGTTTCGAAATGATCCGGCGTGCAGCTGCATAACCAAACCATCTTCAATACTCATCCTAGCCATTTCCATCAGCATATGAGCCATAAACCTAGATTCATCATCTGCGTCTGCCCTGCCCATTAAGGCCCGTTGGAAAATTGCTTCAGCTGTTGCAGTTGTAAGTTCTTCTGTTAATGGCATTACGACTGCATGATCTGTTGATACTGCTCCCATGCCTTTGAAAAATTCCCGCCGGTTTTCCAATGCAGAAATAAAGGTTGAATACGAATTTACCTCAATGCCCGAGACTTGACTTAATAGATCTATATTTATCTTCCAGTCGGGTAAGCCAATATCAAGCAAATTATCCGGTCGGAAACACGGTATAATCCGCGCATTCCAGCCAGAGTCTTTTATCTGTTGATGGTCCTCAAGCAGATCAGTTGCAGCATCAGTTGTATTTAGAACCTCAATATTAAATCGATCATACAGCACCCTGGGAAAATATTCCGGTTGCTGGAGTTTATTGTTCAATCCATCATAGAATTCCATCGCTGTATCTGAATTCAATTCAATATCAATATCAAATACCATCTTGAATTCATGGTTTAACCACTGACCGGTTGGTGTTCCAGCGTATAAATAAAAATGGTCTCCAAAAATCTGCCAGATCTTGCGGGGATCGGTCTCAATCTCAGTTCCGTCTATAGTGGGAATTCCCAGAGATTCAAGTTTCACTCCCTGTGAATACATCAGTCGGAAAACATAATGATCAGGGATGAGAATCAACTCGGTTGGATTCGAAAAAGGTTTATCTTCTGTAAATAATCCCGGATCAACATGTCCATGGGGACAAACGATAGGCAGATCCTTGTTTTTACTGTACAACTCGTAGGCAATTTCGCGTATTATTGGATCAGGATCAAAATATCGATACTTATTTAACTTTGATTTAATCATATGGATAATCTCACAATTATTTGTTTATTATTTAGATTTCAACCGGATTTTCTAAGCGTTCTATTTCTAGATTTAAATAATCAATGAATTCTTGTTCATTCCTGATTCCCCCAGGTTCCTGTATAAATTAATTTTCTTTATTTTACCTGATAGATTTTACACATCGGAATCCGGTATGACTAAGGCCGGTATCCTGGCTGGAGCGCATCCGTCTTGAAACACGGTATCCGCTACAGTAGCTATCGTTGCACAAATAAGACCCACCCCGCAT
>CAUZRI010000006.1:0-17821 GCA_963582285.1 Gammaproteobacteria bacterium
AGCCGGGACCCACTCAATAGTTGCTACATTTATTAAAGATTCCACCAAAACGGAAGGTGAACCAAAACGCTATACAGCAGCGGAACTCCGCAACAGAGAACAGGCTTTTTTTGAAGGGGTAGGCACACTCTCAGTCATTGGTCCCTATAATGTTATTGGGCCGGGAGATACTATCAACCGAAACAAAATTTTTATATGTCACCCTTCCATGGGTGACGATGAGTATGGTTGTGCTAGCAAGATCATCTCCAATCTGGCGCGACGCGCTTACCGACGACCCATTACAAATGAAGACCTGCCCATTTTTCTTAAGCTTTACGAAATTGGTAAGGCCAAGGGAGATTTTGAAACAGGTATCAGGATGGCATTACAAAAAATTTTAGTTTCACCTGAATTTTTATTTCGTATGGAGTTCGATCCTGCGGATGTAAAACCTGGCGGCGCATACGCTGTTAATGACCTGGACCTGGCAACACGATTGTCGTTTTTCCTCTGGAGCAGCATTCCCGATGAGGAACTTCTTAGTATTGCGGAACGTGGACAGCTCAAAGACCCGGCAGTACTGGCCGTACAAATACAGCGTATGCTTAATGATCCCAGATCAAGTTCCCTGGTGAAAAATTTTGCCGGACAATGGCTATTTCTTAGAAATATGGAAAGGGTTTTGCCTGATCCCGTTGCCTTTCCCAACTTTGATGAAAACCTCCGGCAGGCAATGCAGAAAGAAACCGAAATGCTTATTGAAAGTATGTTACGAGAGGATCGAAATGTAGTAGACATACTGAATTCTGACTACACTTTTCTAAATGAACGTCTGGCAAGGCATTACGGTATTGAAGGAATATTTGGTCCTGAATTTCGAAGAGTCAAGATAACTGATGATCGTAGAAAAGGATTGCTTGGGCAAGGAAGTATATTAACCGTAACGTCTTACCCAAACAGGACGGCGCCAACGATACGCGGTAAATGGGTGCTGGAACAATTATTGGGAACACCACCACCTCCACCACCAGCTGATGTACCTTCATTAAAAGATAACAAAGATACCAAGGCATTGACGATGCGGGAACGGATGGAATTACACCGTGCCAACCCTACTTGTGCCGTCTGTCATAAAGTAATGGACCCATTGGGTTTCGCTCTGGAAAACTTTGATGGACTGGGACGTTGGCGTGAAACCTCGGGTATAAGTACTTTACCCATTGATTCATCCGGAATTCTACCAGATGGGACTGCATTTAACGGACCTGCCGGCCTCCGCAAGGTATTAATCAGCAAACAAGATCTGTTTGTGGAGACGTTTACCGAGAGACTACTTACCTATGCCCTCGGTAGAGGTGTAGAGTTTTACGATAAACCAGTAATAAGAAAGATTCGCCGGGATGCATACGAAGATGACTATAGTTGGTCATCAATTATTACAGGTATAGTGAACAGTATTCCCTTTCAGATGAGGAGAACCAGTCTATGATGTTATTTAATAAATCCATGCCACGTCGTACATTTCTGAAAGGTGTTGGCGCTACAGTTGCATTGCCATTTCTCGATGCCATGATCCCGGTCTTCGCCGCTATCGGCGAAAATGATAGACCCATCCGACTGTCTTTTATTGAAGTCCCAAACGGTATCATGATGGATAAATTTACCCCCGCTACAGAAGGGGCCGGATACGCATTGACAACTATACTTGAGCCCCTTGCTCCCTTCAAAGATCGTATGCTCGTATTAAGTGGCCTGGACCAAAACGAAGCCAGACAATTTGATGGTGAACTTGGGGGCGATCACTCCAGGGCATGTGCCGCCTATTTAACCGGGACACATTGTAAGATGACCTCGGGCGCTGACTTGCAGGCCGGAATATCCGTTGATCAAATTGCCGCCAGGGAATTTGGTAAATACACTCAACTTGCATCGCTGGAAGTCGGAATGGAATCATCTGAAGTAGTGGGTGCCTGCGAATCTGCCTATAGCTGTGCCTATTACAATACCATTTCCTGGCGAACTGAAAGCAATCCTTTGCCTATGGAAAACAGACCACGAGTAATCTTTGAACGTCTGTTCGGTGAGAGCGGAAGTACAGATCCCAAGGTAAGAATGGCTCGTATGGAGGAAAATCGCAGTATTTTAGATGCAGTGATGGATGATATCTCACGTCTACGCAAACGTCTGGCTGCAGGGGATCGTGATAAAGTTGATCAATATATTGAAGCTATTCGAGATGTAGAACGACGCTTACAGGTAGCTGAATCACAATCCGATAGGGAATTACCTGAGATGGCTGGCCCGGTTGGCACACCGGAAACATTCTCTGAATTTTATAAATTGATGGCGGATTTACAGGTGCTCGCCTGGCAAAGTGATATGACAAGAGTTTGTACATTTCAGATTGGCCATGAAATGAGTAATCGGGCATACCCGGAACTGGGTTTTGGGGATTCGCATCATTCTGTAACGCATCATCAGGGTGATCCGGAAAAGATTGCCAAAACGATTCAGGTCAATATCTTCCACGCAAAAATGTTGGCCTACTTTCTCGATAAGCTGCAATCGACACCCGACGGTGAAGGTTCTTTGTTAGATCATTCTATGATGATGTATGGCAGTGCACTGAGTAATGGCAACCTGCACATATTTCATGATCTTCCCATACTGTTGTTTGCTGGTGGCGTCACCGGAATCAAAAGTGGAATGCATGTGCGGTATCCAAAAGGAACACCCATGAATAATTTATTTCTGACAATGCTCGATAAGGCAGGTGTCAAGATTGATAAACTGGGCGACAGCACAGGCAAACTGCTATTACCTTCGGTCTAGGCTGTTTCAGGAGATAATCAAATGAACATAAAACTGATACTAACAATCTCGCTATTATCAATGTGCATGTTAGCAAATAGTACAGATCTAACGGATGCAGCAAAACAAGGTGACATGGAAAATGTCATATCCCTTATTAATTCTGGTGCCGATGTAAACCAACCCTCCGCAGATGGCACCACAGCCCTCGCCCATGCCGCCTGGAGAAATGACCAGACGATGCTGGAATATCTATTAATTAACGCCGAAGCTGAAATGAATATGGCCAATGATTATGGCGCAACTGCACTCTATTTAGCTGCCGCTAATGCAGATGCATCCCTGATAGAAAATCTGCTAAAAGCAGGTGCATTACCCAATCTTGGTTTACTATCCGGTGAGACCCCGCTCATGGCCGCAGCTAATCGTGGCAGATTTGAGGCAGCGAAATTGTTACTTGATTATGGCGCAGACCCAAACATCAAGGAACAAAATCGAGGCCAGAATGCACTGATGTGGGCGGTTGCAGAAGGATATCAACAAGTAGCAGAACTACTCATTAAGCAAGGGGCTGATGTTAATGTCCGTTCTAATAGCGGGTTCACACCTTTGCTGTTTGCCGCACGGCAGGGGCATGGAGAGCTTGTCAAAAGTCTGCTTGAAGCAGGTGCAAATGTGAATGATGCCATGTGTAAGTCCGGCCCGGCAAAAAGAATTCGATATGAAGATCTTGCTGGCGCGAATAACGATAATATGGACTGCGAATCCAACTTAACTGCCCTAATGATTGCCAGTATTGGATATTTTGAAGAGGTCCTAAATATACTGTTGGAGCACGGCGCCGACCCAAATCTTATGGATAAGAACGGCAGATCTGTCCTTTACCAGGGTGTAGGCTCTCCGGTGGCAATAACCAAAGCACTCCTCAAATATGGTGCTGATCCCAATATCCAACTCCCAAAGGGCAAACAAGGTGGTCGTTATGGCAGCAGGGTAACCATGGGTGGGGCAACACCTCTAATTTCGGCAGCGTCTGTGAATAATCTCGATGTAGTATTTGCCCTATTGGATGCCGGGGCAGACCCATTTATTGCGACAGAACAAAATACTACTGCATTAATGGTGGCTGCTGGAGCTGCTGCCAGCCCTGCTGACTCTTTTACTGATGATGCAGTTGTCGCAGCTACGAATATTGTCAAACGACTGGTGGAATTAGGCGCAAATGTTAATGAGGTCGGGCCATTTGGCTGGACAGCTTTACATGCTGCTGCCTATCAAGGTCGAAATGATATTATCAGGATTCTCGTTGAAAATGGTGCCAACCCTAATATCATGGATATTTTTGGACAAACCCCGTTGAGTATTTCATATGCCTTGGTTACTGAAGGTATGGGCGACAACTACAATCAAACCCCGCGTATTTTTCGCAAAGATACTGCAGAATTATTTTTGATTTTAGGGGCAAAACCCCTGGAAGCCTCGGGTGTAAAAGTTGTCGCAGAACGGGCGATTGAGTGACATCTCTTTGTATTCAATCCTGTATTTCAGAAATCTGCTGATTCAAGGCTAAATGGACACTATCCAGCGTTTCTCTAATTGTGAATTAATAAGGGAAAAATCTCCTTTTTAAGAGAATTTATTCTCTTTTGTGTTTTCATTGACCTTAACTATATAGGTCATATAATCATCCAGATATAATAAATTTACTGTCTAAAGGGATTTGGGCTAACACTAGCTCGTGGGGGGCTCATAAAAAATGCACAAAACGTCTCAAATCCTGTTCTACAGTTGGATTTTTATCGTTATTTCAATCACAGGAAACCTCAACGCCGCAACCCAGGGATCAGATCATCGCGATACCCTCAACCAGTATTGTGTGACCTGTCACAATGAAACCCTTAAAACCGCCCGATTACAACTGGACCATTTAGATCCAGAGAATGTCAGCGAAAATTCAGCACAATGGGAAAAGGTCTTACGTAAACTGCGTAACCGACAGATGCCGCCTGCAGGCATGCCCAGACCAGATGAGCAAACCTATAATGGGTTAATCGAGTACCTTACCGCAGAACTGGATCGATCTGCGGAGATAAATCCCAATCCAGGCCGCCCTGCCCTGCACCGCCTAAACCGGTCCGAGTATGCCAATGCCATTCGCGATCTACTAGCCCTTAAGGTCGACAGCACTGCACTGCTCCCAGCGGATGACATTGGATATGGTTTCGACAATATCGGTGATGTCCTTACAATGTCACCCTTTTTAATGGAGCGCTATCTTGGTGCTGCAGCAAAAATAAGCCGACTTGCTATCGGTGATACCAACCTGCTACCCACATACCAAACCTATGAGCTGTCACGCACACTGGTGCAATTTGATCGTATGGATGAAAACCTGCCTTTTGGTTCCAGGGGAGGTTTAGCAGTACAACATCACTTTCCTGTAGACGGGGAATACCTGATTAAGGTGAAGATGCAAACAGGCCGCTTCGATCAGATCCTGGGTCTCAACAAAGACAGGCAAGTGGATATACTCCTTGATAATAAAATTATAAAACGGCTTACTATTTCCGCATCCAATCGTAGGGGTAATGCTGCAGAAATTCACGGCGAAGAAACCGCGGCAGATGACCATCTAGAGATCCAAATTCCCATCAAGGCGGGGACCCGCACAGTAGCTGCAACATTAGTTAAAGACAAGGTTAAGACTGAAGGGATAATCGCATCACCGGGATTAGGACTACGTAATCGCGAATCTGCATTTTTTGAAGGCGTGGGTGATCTGTCGATTGCCGGACCCTATAATATTGAAGGGCCTGGTATCACGCCCAGCCGTGAAAAGATTTTTAGCTGTAGACCTTCTACCAAGCAATCTGATAATTCCTGTGCCAGAGAGATTTTGACCAGGCTGACACGGCAGGCCTATCGTCGACCTGTCACAGAGGAGGATATCTCCATACTGCTGGATCTCTATGAGAAAGGCGAAGGAGCAGGAGGTTTTGAAACCGGTATCAGAATGGCAGTGCAAACCTTACTAGTTTCTCCAGAATTTCTGTTTCGCATGGAATTCGACCCCGCTGATGTGAATCCGGGTGATGCTTACCCCATCAGCAACATTGAATTGGCTTCACGATTATCATTCTTCCTTTGGAGCAGCATACCAGATGAGGAACTACTTACTCTAGCTGAACAAGGTCGACTCAAAGACCCTGCCATACTGAATCAACAGATTATACGGATGATGACTGATCCTCGTTCAGAGTCGCTGGTAACAAACTTTGCCGGGCAATGGCTGTTTCTACGCAACATGGAAAGGGTTCTACCAGACCCACTGGCATTTCCGGATTTTGATATTAACCTTCAACAAGCCCTGCAAAAGGAAACTGAGTTAGTCATCGCAAGCATGGTAAATGAAGACAGTAGCGTAGTCGATTTGTTGGACTCAGATTATACATTTGTAAATGAACGCCTAGCCAGACACTACGACATTAAAGGCATATACGGTAGTGAATTTCAACGGATCAAAATCACCGATGAAAGACGCAAGGGTCTACTGGGGCAAGGAAGCATACTTACTGTGACCTCGTATCCTAATAGAACGGCCCCAACCATACGGGGTAAATGGGTGCTGGAACAATTATTGGGTACTCCTCCTCCTCCACCACCTCCTGATGTACCGTCATTGAAGGAAGACAGCAGCACCAAGGTTTTGTCCATGAGACAGAGAATGGAGCTGCATCGTGCTAATCCTACCTGTGCCGCATGCCATAAGGTGACAGACCCCCTGGGGTTTGCCCTGGAGAATTTTGATGGCCTGGGTCGATGGCGTGAAACCAGCGGTGTTGGTAATAATCCCATAGATTCTTCAGGTGTCTTACCAGACGGTACCGCATTTGATGGTCCAGTGGGATTGAGGGAAGTTCTAGTAAGTAAAAAAGAACTATTCATAGACACCTTTACCGAACGACTTCTTACCTACGCCCTGGGGCGAGGTGTAGAGTATTATGATCTGCCGGTGATTCGAAAGATCCGGCAAGACGCAGCAGATGATAACTATAAATGGTCGTCTATAATTTCAGGAATTGTAACCAGTGTTCCCTTTCAAATGAGGAGGGCAGTTAGCCATGATGATATTTAACAAATCCATTCCACGCCGTACGTTTTTAAGGGGCGTCGGCACCACCGTAGCACTACCTTTTTTAGATGCAATGATGCCTGTGTTTGCAGCTATAGATGCAGGAGAAAGACCCACACGTCTGTCGTTCATTGAGGTCCCCAATGGCATTATGATGGACAAATTTACACCAACAACTGCCGGTGCAGGATATGAATTAACACCCATACTCGAGCCTCTGGCTCCCTTTAAAGACCGTATGCTGGTCTTAAGTGGTTTGGCCCAAAATCAGGCAGCAAAACAGGATGGTGAAATTGGTGGTGACCATCCAAGGGCCTGCACATCATTCCTCACGGGAGCCCATGCACGCATGACATCTGGTGCAGATTTACGCGCAGGTATATCAGTAGATCAAGTGGCAGCACGCGAGTTTAAGAAACACACCCAGCTAGCGTCTCTTGAAATTGGTTTGGAATCATCAGAAGTGGTTGGCGCGTGTGAATCTGCCTACAGCTGTGCCTACTACAATACGGTTTCCTGGCTAAATGATACTACGCCTTTACCTATGGAAAACCGCCCAAGGGTAATTTTTGAGCGCATGTTCGGCGACAGTGGTACCACTGATCCGAAAATAAGAATGCAACGTATGCAGGAAAACAAAAGCATACTTGATGCGGTTGTCGTAAATATAAAAAGACTTCGCAAAAAATTGCCACAGTCTGACCGAGGCAAGATCGATCAATATCTTGATGCCATACGAGATGTGGAGCGACGCATTGAGGTAGCGGAAGCGCAATCAGACCGAGATTTGCCAGAAATGACGGGGCCTGTGGGAACGCCGAACAAGTTTTCTGACTACTACAAGTTGATGGTTGATTTACAGGTGTTGGCATGGCAGAGCGATATGACTCGTGTCTCTACCTTTCAGATCGGTCATGAAATGAGTAACCGTGCCTACCCAGAGCTTGGGTTTGGCGATTCCCATCATTCTGTGACTCATCATTTAGGTGACAAAGAGAAGATAGCCAAGACCATCCAGATCAATATATTTCATACCAAGATGCTGTCATATTTTCTCGAAAAGCTTCAATCAACCAAGGACGGAGATGGCTCGTTGCTGGACCATTCCATGCTCATGTATGGCGGTGCATTAAGTGATGGCAACCTGCACATTTTCCATGACCTGCCTATCCTGCTGTTTGCTGGTGGTGTAAAAGGCATAAAGGGCGGGCAGCATGTGAAATATCCCAGTGGTACCCCTTTGAATAACCTGTACTTGACCATGCTGGACAAGGTTGGTGTTGATACTGAGAGCCTGGGTGACAGTACCGGTAAGCTGTCACTGCCGACAGTTTGATATAGGAGATAAGTAAATGGGTATTAAATCTAAATGGTTCATAGCAGTTTGCCTGATGGCGATCAGCTTTATTACACATAGTGAAGAACTACGTGTAGTGGATGCGGCACAAAATGATGACATCGCGTCAATCCGAACCTTAATCAAATCCGGTGCGGATGTTAATACACCTGCGGAAGATGGCACAACTGCTATTGCCTATGCTGCGCATCGAAACAATCTAGAAATGGTTGAATTACTTTTGTCTGCCAAGGCTGACATCAATATAGCAAATGACTATGGTGTAATGCCCATTTATCTTGCATCAGCCAATGCAGAGGCTGCGCTCATAGAAATGCTCCTTGAGGCAGGTGCCAATCCCAATCACGCTCTGTTATCGGGAGAAACACCTCTTATGGCGGCTGCGGATCGAGGAAAACTCGATGCCGTCAGGTTACTGTTAACCTATGACGCTGATCCAAACGCACAAGAACACCATGCCGGTCAGACAGCCCTCATGTGGGCATTGGCAGAAAAACACGGCGCGGTAGCAAATTTGCTAGTGGAGTATGAGGCAGATATACATATGCGTACCAAGGGAGGATTTAGCCCTTTGTTATTTGCAACACAACAAGGTGATGTGGATACAGTCGGTGCGCTGCTGTCAGCCGGGGCAGGCGTGGATGAAGTGGTACCAAAATCAGGTTTGACACCCTTAATGATTGCCGCCACCGGTGGCTTTGTTGATGTAACAGAATACTTATTAAAGCAAGGCGCGAATCCTAATGCATTTGATTCAAAAGGTACTACGGCCCTACATCAGGCGGTAAAAAACAAACTAGGTATTAACATTGTAAATACATTACTGGCCTATGGGGCCGATCCTAATGCCAGAATCGATGATCCCAATTCTTCCAATGCCGGCAACCAGGGTGGTTACGGTGGAACCAAGGCCCCTACTGGAGTCAGTTTACAGGGTGCAACACCATTGTTACTGGCTTCAGGCAGTAATCATCTGGATATGGTTAAGATCTTGCTTGATGCTGGGGCAGATCCACTCTTATCAACGGAACAGAATGTGACTGCGTTGATGATGTCCGCCGGTGGAGGTACAGGACTTAATAGCTCAGATGCTGAAACAGCGGAGGAAATTGCAACCATTGAGCTACTCCTTAGTCTGGGTGCTGAGGTTAATACCGTGGGACACTTCGGCTGGACCCCGTTGCATCTTGCTGCCTACCACGGTCGTAATACCGTTATTGATCTTTTGATTAAAAATGGTGCCAATCCAAATGTAATGGATGGCTTTGGGCAAACACCATTAAGTATCTCTTACGCCATCGTAACCGAAGGGATGGGAGACGCATACACGCAGACTCCGAGACAATTTCGAAAAGAGACTGCAAATCTGTTATTGGAATCAGGTGCGACACCACTTGAGCAATCTGGAGTCATACAAGTATCTAAACGGGCAGGCGAATAAATCCACTTTGAGGTGTTTCAAATGTTGAAACAACATACAAAATTTCTGACCTTGATCGCCTGCGTTATCGGATTCTTCAGCACCCTTTCTCATGCACAAACCAATATATCAAATAACGAAACTTTCAAATCGTCCGCACGTACGGTTCTGAATACGTATTGTGTAAGCTGTCATAACGAAACATTAAAAACTGCAAACTTAATGCTGGATAAAGTGGATGTCACAAATCCAGCTACTAATCCTGAGTTATGGGAAAAGGTAGTTCGAAAATTACGCGTCCGTGCCATGCCGCCACCGGCCATGCCTAAGCCGGATGAAGCTGTTTATAATTCCCTGGTGAGTTATCTTGAATCGGAACTTGACCAGGCCGCACTGGCCAATCCTGTCCCCGGCCGACTGGTGCCTTATCATCGCCTCAATCGTGCTGAATATGCAAATGCCATCCGAGATTTGCTTGCTGTGGAATATGACGTTGAGTCTATATTCCCGGATGATAATGCGGAACAAGGGTTTGATAATGTCGGTAATGCTTTGACTGTATCACCGGTGTTAATGGAGTCATATTTGTTTGTATCTGAACAAGTTAGCAAATTGGCACTGGGGAATACTGAAATAGGTGAGGATGGTGCCACCTATAAGATACATGATGAGTATGTCCAGGACGAGAGGATGAGTGAAGAGCTGCCGTTTGGAACACGTGGTGGTACTGCATTGGAACACAATTTCTCCCAAGATGGTGAGTATGAGATTTACGTTAAACTGATAAGAAATTCTGATGGTTGGATACGCGGCATGGTTGAGCAAAGCCATCCAATGGAGATCCGGATCGATGGCAAATTAATCAAACGCTTCGAGGTAGGCGGCGAATCAAAGGGACTAACAGGTCCCATACACTCTCGTATCGGCGGAACGGATTACCGGTTTGATGAAGATCAAATGCAATATGAGTTTTACGGCGATGCAGATCTTCACGTGCGTTTCCCCGCAAAAGCCGGCAAGCACATGATTCAGATTTATTTTCTCCATAGAAATTATTCAAGAGAAGGTGTGCACGAATACTTTGCACCACGCATTATGAATGCAGACATAAGAGACTTTAAGGCAGGAGAACCTGCACTGAGTGAGTTCAGTATTGCAGGTCCATTGAAAATCGCAGGCCCGGGTGACACTGCGAGTCGTCAAAAAATTCTAGTGTGTACGCCTAAAAATATCACCGATGAAATACCCTGTGCAAAAAATATCCTCGGCTCCCTTGCCCGTAACGCCTATCGACGGCCAGTCTCCGCCGAAGACATTAATCCTCTCTTAGGACTATACAATGCAGGACGTGAAAAAGGTGACTTTATAGAAGGTTTGACCCGCGCGATACAAGGCTTATTGGTAAGCCCTGGGTTTCTATTTCGTATGGAGCGAGACCCGTCTGATATACCCGTTGGCAAGCTATACCCTATCGCTGATATTGATTTAGCATCGCGCTTATCTTTTTTTCTCTGGAGTAGTATTCCTGATGATGAATTACTGGATCTGGCCGAGCAAGGGAAACTTAGAGACCCGGGTGTTATGGAAAACCAGGTTAAAAGGATGTTATCTGATTCTCGTTCTAAATCCCTGGCGACAAACTTTGCCGAACAATGGTTATACCTCAGGAACCTGCGATCTCATCGTCCAGATAATCGCCTATTTCCGGATTTTAATCAGGAATTGCGCGTTGCTATGCAAAATGAAACAACGCTATTGTTAGAAAACATGATACGTACCGATAGACCGGCAATGGAAATGCTGGATGCAGATTACACTTATTTGAACCAACGACTGGCAAATCACTATGGCATAGCAAATATTTATGGAAGTCATTTTCGTAAGGTAAGTCTAAAGGACGAGAACCGCAGGGGAATTCTCGCTCATGGCAGCATACTGACTTTAACTTCCAGACCCAATCGAACCTCTCCTGTTTTGCGCGGCAAATGGGTATTGGATAATCTTTTGGGATCACCGCCGCCGCCACCACCACCTAACGTCCCTGCCCTGAATGAACGACCAAATTCAAACAAACCTTTAAGCTTAAGAGAACGTATGGAACAACATAGAGACAATCCGGTCTGTGCATCCTGTCATGCACAAATGGATCCCTTTGGTTTCGCATTGGATAACTACGATGCCGTGGGTAGCTGGCGAACTGATGACAATGGGGCATTAATTAACGCCAAAGTAGCACTTCAGGATGGCACTGAATTTGAGGGTCCAGATGGCGTACGTGACATTTTGTCAGACAGGAACCCTTTATTTATACACAATCTAATTGAAAAATTATTCGTATATTCCCTGGGGCGTGGGGCAACACCTCAGGATCAACCTACTATTCGCAATATTCAGCGGGAAGCAGCTTCTAGTAATTACCGCTGGTCATCGATTATACTGGGGATTGTTAACAGTACCCCTTTCCAAATGAGGAGGTCTAAAGCGCCATGATTATTTTGAAAAAAGCCATACCCCGACGAACTTTTTTACGTGGTGCTGGAGTTTCATTAGCCTTGCCAATGCTGGACGCCATGATACCTGCCCTTGCAGCCTCTACCAGTGCTGAGATAAACAGACCTCTTAGAGTTCAATTCTTCTATGGTCCTAATGGAAAGATAATGGATCGTTGGACACCAAAAACCCTGGGAAAGAGTTATGAGATGACCCCCAGCCTGGAACCACTGGCTGCATTTCGTGACAAAATGACACTATTAGGTGGACTGAATATTAAGGCGGCGGATACCCGTCCAGGGGAAAGCGGATCAGGGCATGCGCGCACCAGTGCTTCCTACCTGACCGGTATACACCCCAGCCCTAATGGCAAACTGGGTCCATCCATTGATCAGATCTTTGCTAAAGAATACAGCAAATACACCCAACTCGGCTCACTTGAAATTGGGATGGAATCTCCAGAAATTGATGGTAAGGCCGACGGTGATTACAGTGAATACTATACCAAGACCGTGAGCTGGCGTACCGGGGTACAGCCATTACCCATAGAGAATAATCCACGTAAGGTTTTTGATCGTCTATTTGGTGGGTCTGCCAGTACTGATCGTAGTGTACGACTAAGTAATATACAGAACAAACGCAGTATCCTGGATTTTATTCAGGAAGAATCAAATCGCTTTTCCAAAGGTCTGGGTAGTGGTGACAAAGTAAAAATAAGTGAGTACCTGGATTCTGTCCGCGATGTCGAAAGACGAATACAATTGGCTGAATCACAAATTGACAGGGACATACCGGAACTGGAACGCCCTGTGGGTATTCCAGCCACCTATTCAGAACAGGCAAAATTCCTGCTTGATTTGCAGGTACTTGCCTTACAGACAGATTTAACCAGGGTGATTACCTTTATGTTCGGTCTTGAATCTGGCGAAGGGGATTATCGCGAGCTAGGTATTACCGAAGGCCACCATGCATTGTCCCATCATAATCATCTCGCCTCAGCAGTTGAGGGATGCAAACAGATCGATGTATTTCATAGTGAGTTGTTCGCCTACTATCTTGAGAAATTACAAAATACAGTCGATGGTGAGGGTTCGCTACTAGACCATTCGCTGATCGTTAATGGCGCCGGACTTAACGATGGTAATCTACATACCCATAATGATATTCCTGTGCTGATTGTTGGTGGCGGAAATCGTTTGAAGGCAGGATTACATGTAAGAAAAGAAGCCCAGCCTCTAACTAACCTATGGATGACAATGCTGGATGTTGCGAATGTTCCATCTCTAGGCTTTGGGGAACAAGAGGACAGCGATGCTACCGGCATATTCGATGATCTGAAGGTTTAACTATTGTTATCTGCCTGTTACCAAAGCAATCAAGGAAGATTTAATCACAAATATTATTCTATAATGAATATGGCACGTTGTTGTTTGTTGGTATTGTTAGTTGCTTTTGTTGACCATGTCCATGCTCAAAGCTACCAAAACTCGGCCCAGGCTGCTAAAGCGCAGGATTGGGATGCCCTGGCTATTCTGCTTCAAGAGGGCGCCAATCCTCTCATGGACAATTCCTCAAAATTTGACCCTCTGATGGACAATTCCTCTGCGCTTGCCTGGGCTGTTCATTGGGAGAATCTACAAGCAATAGAATCTCTATTGCAATCTGGTGCAGATCCAGACATGGCAAACGATTTTGGTATTACTCCTCTTTATCTTGCCTGCGAGAATCGTAATTTTCCCATTATAAATTCATTATTAAATGCTGGAGCTGATCCCAATGCCGTAACCTGGGCCGGTGAAACAGTACTCATGACCTGTTCGCGTACAGGCAATGTCGATGGTATTAACGCCTTGATAACCCATGGCGCAAACATTAACATCAGGGAATCCGAACGTGGACAAACCGCTTTAATGTGGGCTGCAGCAGAAAAACATTCCGCCGTGGTTGAATCCTTGATAGAAATTGGCGCGGATATCAAAGCAAGGTCTCGCAAGGTGACATTGCCTCCTCAGATACTCTCACCTACGTATAGTGAGTATTCCTTTTTTCCAAAGTCAAAAGGTGACTTCACCACCTTGATGTTCGCGGCACAATCAGGTGACCTGGGATCAGTGCAGGCACTGCTCTTAGCTGGTGCAGATGTCAATGAATCCACCCCCGAATACGGAAGCTCCCTGGTGCTGGCCGCTGTCAATGGCCATTATGAAGTCGCCCTTTATCTTTTAGAAATGGGTGCAGATCCCAATATGACAGACGGTTATGGGATAGCGCCAATACACTGGGCAATACAAGAAGGAATTTCCTTCCTCTATGGCCAACCTCACAGAACGGACAGATTCTGGCTCATACCAAATTCGAAACCGCTGGTTCAGGCATTGTTGGACAAGGGTGTCAATCCGAATGTACGCATGCAAAAGGACATCCCCCCTTATGATTTTCATCGATTTGCCCGCACAACAAATAATGATATACCACAGGTCAGGCTCGGTGGTGCCACCCCCATCCTGCTTGCCGCTGCAAGTGGTGATATGGAAATATTTAATATGTTACTTGATGCGAAGGCCGACCCACTGCTATCAGCCCACGATACTAAAAAATATATAGCGAGTTCAGGGCCGGGCTTGACTCCGCTTATGGTGGCATCAGGTGTGGGACGGGAACGTAAACGTACACCAGATAGAAGTGATAACTATCTTAAAATCGTGAAGCACTTAATAGAGTTGGGTGCTGATGTAAATCAAATTGGACCGGGAGGACGCACCGCCATCCATGGTGCCATTTACATGCAAGATAAAAAAATTATTCGATACCTGGCAGAGCACGGTGCCGATGTGAATGTAAAGGATTGGTATGATCAATCACCAATATCCATGGTCTCAGGTGATCCAGGCGGATATTCACAACGTAGGGGACCTGGGAATACTGCAGACAATAGTATGCGCGAGGAATTTCCAATACTAGAGGATTATATTGAATTATTGTTCGAGTATGGTGCCTCGCCCTATGATGGCCCGATAGCAGATCGGTCCGGCAAATAATTAACTACATAAGCACTATTCGTTCACTCTTTGCCACTGATACTGACATTTAAATCCTGGATTACCCCATCTTCAATTTTGTATATCCAACCATGTATCGAGAGGTCATGACCTCGATCCCAAACATCTCGTACAGGTGTGGTCTGACACAAATTATTTACCTGGGCAATAACATTTAACTCACATAGACGATTAATCTTCTCCTCTTCGATGTTGAGTGTATCAATTTGCTCATGACAGTCCTTGTGAACAGTTTTTATATGCCTCAACCATTCAGATATTATTCCCTGATCTTCATCTTTAAGGGCAGCTTGTACACCCCCGCACCCATAGTGACCACATACAATAATGTGTTTAACCTTCAGCCTCTCTACTGCAAATTGGATAACAGAAAGGCAGTTAATATCATCAACTACTACTAAATTGGCAATATTTCTATGGACAAAAACCTGACCGGGAGCAACATCGATAATTTGATTGGCAGGAACACGACTATCCGAACAACCAATCCAAAGTATTTCTGGAGATTGTTGTTTTGCCAGCCGGGTAAAAAATTCCGGATCTGAGGCCTTGATTCTATCAGCCCAATTTTTATTCTGATCTAATAAGGTTTTCAGTACTCGCATAGTTTGAATTAATTCTTTAATATCTGTTGAGAATATAAACAGGATAGTATCGTGAGAAACGTATAAATGAAATCCTCATTTAAAACAAACATTCCACCTGTAACTTGTACCAACGATTTTAATTATCATATTCCCTTACTGATCGTTACCAGCTTATTAATTACATTATTATCTGCTTGTGCATCCACTATTACTAAGGAATCTTCCCATATAATTAGTCTCCCTTCCGATAAACAATTAACGATCCGAACCTCACCAAACCTGGCATTGTCTCCAGATGGAAAACTGATAGTCTATCCTGCCGATACTGTTAATGGTGACACCCGCCAACTCTATTTGCAGCCTGTTTACGGACAAAGCGGTAAAAATCTCGAAGGGACCACGGGAGGAGAAACACCCTTTTTCTCTCCCGATGGTAAGTGGATAGGTTTTTTTGCCGATGGAAAACTGAAAAAGGTTCCCATTGATGGCGGCGAGCCACAAGATATATGTAATGTCACGTCGCCAACAGGCGGGAGTTGGGGTAAAGATAATTCAATAGTATTTGCAGATGGTCCTGTATGGCAGGTTCCATCATCCGGAGGCAGTCCTCAACAGATAACCCAGATATTGCCGGGGGAACAGCACAGTTGGCCCACCCTGTTACCCAACGACAAGATAATTTTTAATCTTTTACCTAATGACAGAACTACATCCATGGTGGTAATGCAGAAGATTGGAACAAAAAATCGCACCATCTTGCTGGAGGAAGGAAATTATCCGAGGTATATCGATAGTGGTTATCTGGTATTTAATGATGCAGGGTCTCTTAAGGCCGTGTCGCTAGATATAAAAAGAAATTTGTTGTCAGGAGAACCAGTAATTATCACAGAAGATGTATTGGTATCAGTCAATTCCGGTGCATCTCAATACAGTATCTCAAAATCCGGGGATCTGGTGTATCTGCCTGGGAGAATTTTTGGGCGGTCTCGACATATTGTTAATCTGGACCGTCAGGGTAATGAGCGTGACCCGGGTCTTCCATTGAGACGCTATAGCTATGTCACATACTCACCGGATGGACGATATTTGGCCATCGAGGCCAATGAGCAGATACTAATTCATGATATACAGAATAATTCGACATTGGGTGTCATTGAAACTGCTACTTTTCCGGTCTGGGGACCTGAAGAGGACGATATTACATTCTCATCAGTTAATAATGGTGTGGCTGGTCTGTATCAAGTATCAATATATAATTTAAACGAGATTGAATTAATTATTAGCGGTGAATATCCCGTAAATCACTCCTATTCGTGGTCTGGTGATGGTCAGTCTTTTGCCTACACAGAAATCCGACCTGATTCTGGTATGGATATTTGGCTACGCAGGGGTAATCTCCCCCCTGAGCCTATTTATAACTCACCGGTTCATGAGTGTTGTCCCGTATTTTCCCCTGACGGACGTTGGATGGCCTTTATCGCGGGTGAACCTGGAAAACCCGATGTCTATATCCAGTCGCTATCTACTCCGGAAACTAGAATCAGGGTTTCAGATAATGGTGGCCGTGAACCGGTCTGGTCTCGTAGTGGTAAAGATTTATTTTATTGGCAAGACCGTCAACTGATGGCGGTGGAAATACCATCTGATTCCGGTGTAAAAATGGAGCCACCAACACCCCTTTTTCAAGGTGTTTTTGTCAGTTCTACCAGTACCTGGCGTACCCGGTATGATATTTCACCAAAAGATGATGAATTCGTCATTATCCGGCGTGGGGCTGAAGAAATGGGTGTTACAGAACTGAATTATATACCTAATTCGACGGATCGACTCGGACAGTAACAAAGGCTTTTCAGCTATATCTACTAAGGGTAAGATAGGCACAATAAATAAAAGAATCCAGACACGGTATAAAGGAGCAATAAATGAAATTTATTAATCAAATAGCACAACTTACCTTCGTTATTTCACTTATAGTCAGCCAAA
>CAUZRI010000007.1:0-16680 GCA_963582285.1 Gammaproteobacteria bacterium
GGATACGCATCTCACGTACCATTTCCTCAGTAATGGGACCCTGGGCAATGGCCTCTTCAAGATAGCCAATGAACTTACGCATACCATGGCTACCCACACCGTGTAGACCCGCGATACGCCATCCCTTCATCAAGGCGTTATGCATGCCTATGATCTCCGGTGTGCGTTGTCCTTCATCTAAAAAGCCACAGCGCTCACGGCTTTTTGCCTCTTCCGCCACGTCCGGCAACCCCGGCAGATCAGGTCCGAGACAGGCAATTTCTGGCGTATCCCAGGCACCTTCAGAACCAATACCATGATTCCATAACCAACGGTTGCCACTGCGAGGACCCTTGGACCAATGTGCACCCATAAAGGGATAAACTGACTTGACGAAATCCGGTGAGTGCAATTCGTTACGATGGAACTCATAGGTATAGGCATGGCGGATGGGTAGACGGCCGTCCTTACGCAACAAATAATGATAGGCACTTAACTGGTGTGGGAAATCAACCCGGGACCCAAAGGCAGTTATTCCCGATCGTGCCATGTAGGTGAAACCCTTCTTCACCGCATCGGCATAGACTGGGGTCGAATAGGGCTTTTTCAGGATTTGGGTCTGCCATGAATTTTTCTCTCCCGTTCCTAGAATTCCCCGAGGACCGGCATTGCGGATGTCGGGGCGCAATTGGGTGACCGTGTCTTCCAGACCCGGAATCCACTCATTGGTCACCTTCCAGCCAAGGTCATTGAATATTATATAGGCATGACTACCAGTCAGTCCTTGCAATGCTCGCCGTTGGTGTGCAACGACATCGGCGATCAAGGTATCGTGATTTTCATCATTGTAGGCAACGTTTGCCTCACGCAGAATTTCGACGTTTTCAAGACTGTTATGTCGACGGACCTGGCCATCGGGTTCACCTACATTACGAACCCCAGCATTTGCCGGGTTATTTGGCAAGGCACCAGTCAGCCCTGCTCTGGTAAATGACTGATCAGCAGGCTCGGGGGTTCCGATCCAACCTTCGGCGATGTCCCAGATGGTTGTTACACCTTTCTCTGGATTTGGCCTTAGTTCAATAAGCACCCACTCACCGGGTTTGATACCCGCCTCTCTGGCATATCGGGCAATTTTTGGATATGTTTCCTCAGCGGTAGCTTCCACCATCACACCCATGGTTACATGTTGCAATTGCAGTTCCTGTTGTGGCAGGTTTTGTTCAATCAGGCTGAATGGGTGGGTATGACTCTCGATAAAACCAGGGATCATAACCTTACCGCCTAGATCGATTACCTGGGTATTTGGACCCTTCATCCTAGCAATTTCTGTAGCAGACCCTATAGCCTGAATGTACTCGCCCTTTATCGCGATAGCCTCAGCAATAGTGCCTGGATCATCATTCAATTCATGTTCATCCAGCGTCACAACAATAGTATTGGTATAGATCGTGTCCGGCCAATTGAGGACAGAATCTGGATATTGTTGTGCATAGACTTGGGCCATGCCCATGGAAATCATTACTAACACTAGTATTGATGGTGTCAAAAAACTATATCGCTTACTCATGTTAAATCCCTCTGAATTTGGTTATACGATTATGAAATAAACCAGCCTTATCTGATAGCCTATATGTAGAGTTGTCCTATCTAGCAGGACATATATTACAGTATAACGATGTCACTACTCTAATTGTGAATTAATGATGAATACTAAAATAATGAAAGAATAATAATATTTTTAAACCAAGAGGTTATAGGCAAATATCGGCTTGTGTCCGGGAAAAATGACAGCAAACTTTCTCCTAGTTATACTAGATCAATTATTAAATTTTATGCGTTTTTACCATCATTCAGGGGGAAGAAAAATGCCATGCAAGCTGCTAACAATATCCAACGTAATCACATTGATAGTGATCGCCTTAATTCCATTTCAAATAAGCCATGCACAGGGACAATCAATCAAGTCATGTGAAAGCTATTTGCCATCATTACGAGAGGTAGATAGTTACAAACTTGGTCCTGAGACCTGTAAAATGCAGGAAACCGACGTAAGCTACCAGGACAAGGATTATATCCGGGTTGATATGGGATTAAATGGCACTGTTGAAGGCTATGTCACGCGGGAGCGGGATTATCATGAATATCTCACCAACGCACCGGAACTGGTCTTCCCCCAGGCCCAGGCATCCGATGTGCAAGAACCTGTTTTTGCCGTTGCCAATTATGAAATGAACCGTGGTGCGGCCGTTATCCTCATCTACCCAAAATCACGGGCGGATTGGAACGGTAAACTTTGGGTCACAGTACACGGCAGGGGTCGCTCATTTAACAATGGCTCTTTGAAAATCTGGCATAAATACCTCGACCCGGACGATCCCATGGCCATTTTTAATAAGCTGCAAAAGTCGATGCTCACCCTGGGCTATGCGGTTGCTGTCACGCTACGTACCAGTGAAGAAAGTGTTGGAGAGATCATTGCGACATTAAGTGATGGGACGGTAGTGGATTGGGTAGCATTTAACGACAGTCATTCATTGATCAAAGATTATACCGCTGTGGCAGAGACTGCGGTAAGAAGACGTTTAGGTAAATTGCCGGAAAGGACTTTTTTATACGGCAAGTCAGCAGGTGCCCGACTGGCGCGAGGTATGAACTACTATGGACGACGTTTAAACGTAGACGATAATGGTAAGTCTATATTCGATGGCTTCCTGGTTGATGATTCCGCCGCCGGAACATGGTTACCTGTAGCGATGGAAAATGGCAAAGATGTGCTCCTTACCACTGTAGAAGAAAAGAGGGCCTTTGTCCCACAACTGGAACTTGCTCATCAGGCGTACTGGAATTTTAATAACCATGACCTGCCGGAATTCGTTACTTTCAGTTTCCTTGCCAACAAATATAACAATGCCCGAATTCTAAAGGAAAAGGGATTGATGGATAAGTTCCGAATATACGAGATCAGGCAGTTGAGTCATGATGGTGGATCCACCACGGCCGACGGGAGAAAGGGAAAGATGCAGATCCTTGATCTGTCATTATTCATGGAAGGTGCTATCAAGCTACTGGACGCCTGGGTGGAGGGTGAACCCCCACCACCATCACGGTCTGACTTTCCGATTATTGGAGATGTTGACAGTGACGGCGACCTGGACTTTCCCGCAATTTCCTATCCCGAGGTTAGCTGTCCACTGGGCAGATTTTACCCTCCCGTTAGTGGTTCAGGTACAACTACCTGGGCGGCATATACCGGAATAGGAATCGAGCCGCGTGATGATAATGGCGTATTTGTAGACATGAACGGCAACGGCCTATGGGACTTTCGTGAAACACCTGAACAGGCATGGCAGCGCATGGGCTTATTGAAAAAAGGCGAATCACTCACGCAGACCCGCTATGTGGATTGTGTCAGGGGTGCGGCAGGAGAATTGGCAGAGGAAGGTTTCTTTGACGCCGAAATAGTTAAGGAATATGTCATGAGAGCAGGCTCTAAAAATCTGACGCCTTCCTCTGATGATGAACATGCTTTGATCTATTTTTCACGCTTTTAAACATCCAAATTAATAAAGGGTAAGCCTTAAGGCTTACCCTTTATATTACAAACTTTTCACGTGTACTAGTTAATTATCGTCCAAGGGGCCTGTGGGTCCCTGTATATCACCTTTCCACCAACTACAGTAATCAGGTTTTTATTATTCTCCAGCTCTGACTCTGGTTGTTCGAGATAGTTATTTTGCATTACTGCAAAATCGGCAAACTTACCAACTTCCAATGAACCGATGTAGTCTTCTGCCAACATTGATTGCGCATTGGCATAGGTAAACAACTTAAGTGCCACTACCCTGTCTACCGCTTCTTCTGGTGCCGAGGTCCTGCCGGCGGCGGTACGCGTCACAAACAAGGGCATATGTCTAAACAATAAATCCGGTGGTCCCGCACTGTGGGTTTCGGCTGCCACGCGTACACCCGCATCGATCAGGCTCTTCATAGGCGCCAGGAACTCATAACCCTCAGGTCCATAGAATGTATCGATGACATTGGGTTCATAAGTCAGTGCCCGACGGATCTGCATCGGGATAATAATGTTGTATCGTTTCAACCCCGCAACAACATCTGGTTCCTTGCCCACCATCGTGCCGTGGGCCATGAGGATACGCATCTCTCTAATCATTTCTTCCGTCACCGGACCCTGGGCAATCGCCTCTTCCAGATAACCGATAAACTGACGCATGCCATGACTACCCACACCATGTAGACCAGCGATACGCCATCCCTTCATCAAGGCGTTATGCATTCCATAAATCTCAGGTGTTCTTTGGCCATCTTCCAGGAATCTGCAACGCTCACGGCTCTTTGCCTCTTCGGCAACATCTGGCAGTCCCGGAATATCGGGACCGAGGCAGGCAATCTCTGGCGTATCCCAGGCGCCTTCAGAACCAATGCCATGATTCCATAACCAATGATTGCCACTGCGGGGACCCTTGGACCAGTGCGCCCCCATAAAGCCGTAGACATTTTCAACAAAATCCGGTGAATGCAGTTCGTTACGATGAAATTCATAGGTATAGGCATGGCGGATGGGCAGACGACCGTTCTTACGTAACAAATAATGATATGCACTTAATTGATACGGAAAATCCACTCGGGAACCGAATGCAGTTATTCCGGATTGGGCCATATATTCGAAGCCTTTTTTCACCGCCTCGGCATAAACCGGCGTGGGATATTCCCTTTTCAACACCTGTTCCTGCCAGGAACGTTTTTCACCAGTACCGAGGATTCCTCGAGCACCTGAATCACGAATATCGGGGCGAAGTCCGGTAACCGTTGCCTCCAGACCAGGTATCAATTTATTGGTTTCCACCCATCCCATATCGTTGAAAACGATAAAGGCATGACTACCTGTAAGTCCCTGCAACGCACGGCGCTGGTGGGCCACCACATCCGCTGCCAGGGTGTCATAGGTATCACGATAACCATAATAATCGTATGAGGATTCGTTTGGTTCTCTCAATATTTCAATATTTTCGTGCGAGTGATTTCGGCGCACACTTCCATCAGTTTCACCAACATTACGTATACCGGCATTAGCAGGATTATTTGGCAATATCTTCGTCAGTCCCTCACGAGTAAATGTTTGATCTACCTGATCAGGGGTACCGATCCAACCCTCGGCGATGTCCCATACCGTAGGGATCCCCTTTTCTGGATTGGGAATTAATTCGATCAGTATCCATTCACCCGGTTTGATTCCTGCTTCTTTAACATAACGGGCAATTTTCGGGTAAGTCTCCTCAGCAGTTGCCTCCACCTGCACCCCCAGGGAAACATGGGGCAGTGCCAACTCTCTTTCAGGCAAATACTGCTCAAAGGTACCAAACGGATGGGTATGGCTCTCGATAAAACCGGGTATCATCACCTTACCGCCAAGATCGATAACCTGAGTATTTGGGCCCTTCATCCTTGCTATCTCTGTAGCAGAACCTATGGCCTGGATGACTTCCCCATTAATCGCAATTGCCTCGGCGATCGTGCCCGGATTATCATTCATGGCATGGTCATCCAGGGTGACGACAATGGCATTGGTATATATGGTGTCGGGCCAATTTATGACCAAATCGGATATCTGTTGGGACTGAATGGAACCTGCACTGAAGATGATAGAGATACTGATTGAATACAATATTAGAATTTTTTGCACTTTCATTGCGACCCCCGCGAGATGATAACTGTTACTTTTTTTCGAAGAACTGCAGTTCTTTTAGCTTTGTAGAAATGCATCCTGCATATCATACTTGAGATTATAGCTGATCACAGACCAGACTACCTTAAATGTCTGAACTATAGAATAAGCGGTGTTATCGCATTAAAGTCAGTCAGAATGAACCCGTCGCCTTTAAAAAAATTCTCTGACCAGTGACACCACGGCGTAACTCTACACGCTGTATTGGTGTCAATGACCTCTCAGCAACATAGACTGTCCGATCGCGTGAGACAAGGTGGTCCAACAAATTTGCGCCCTCAAGGGTGAGCTTAATGCCAAACCAACGAGAGGTCTCTATAAAAGCAGTCATATCAAAACCCTCGTTAAAGACATCCAGTTCATTTGCCTTATAGAGCACGCGACTATCCCGTTCAGCCAGACCCAAACCCCAGGATATCTGGGCGGCCTCAATATCCTGACGGAAATCGATGTCTATTGCATAGCGATTTTCGTTTAGAAAACCAACGTCTCCTCTGAATCCGCCCTCGCCTGATAACCTGCGATCGATACCCGTTACCGGATCAACCACAGTGGAATCCTGCCAACGTGCATTGAACGATAACTGCGCATCATTGATACCAAAATTATCCAGCGGCATAGTCGTTTCCAGAATCGCGCCCCATCGTTTACCGGCTCCAATATTTCCCGGTGCCTCAAAGGTTGCCGTCAGTGGTAACAAATCCAGAACATCATTTATCCAGTGATGGAATCCGGTTATTTTAATTACACCAACCTTTCCAAAACGCCTTTCATGACTCACTTCCGCTACCCAGGTGCTGTCGGGATGTAGATCAGGGTTGCCCAATGCGACATCATCGTCTTCAAATACCGTGGCACTGACAAAATCATTAAAATTAAGCTGGGCTACTTCACGCTCTACCCGTAACCGTGTCTGACTACCCTGACTGGCGGAATGGGTTAAAATTGCCCTGGGTTTAATGAATGAAAAACTTCGTTCAAGTACCGAATCACCCGTCTGTGAGATAGTAGACCGTTCCCAACCTAAACCCGTATCTAGATCAAAATCACCGATGGACCAGGAATCCTGAACCTGGATATTCCATCGCTCCTCTTCAACCCGGGTATTACCACCAGGTACATCTATTACCACCGGGCCCGCACCGGTGTCATCCGTAAATATTTGTGAGTTGTCGAGAATATTTACCGCGCGTTCCAAATCTGTCTGAATGGCATGACCAGAAAACCCACTCCAGTCGGATTCAATACGGGCAATAAATTCTGAACTGGAAAATTTTTCGTCTTCTAACTGAAAACGAGTTTGAACGCCGAGTACATTCAGATCCTGCTGCGATACCAGGGGATCACCGTCCAGAATTGAATATAAAATAATGGCTTTACCCAATAGATTCTTATTTAACTCGCGCTCGGCATCAAAGCCCAGTTCCAAACGTTTGTTGCGACGTAATGTTGTGATCAACTCCTGACGTGCATCCTCGCCGGGAATTTGCGAGATTCGGTCGATGGTAAATAAGATGTTTCGATTCTCCAATCCAATACGTGAATTGAATGTGAGAAAAGTTTTGCCCAACCATGAGGTGGAATTAAAATAGCCGTTTGCCGTTGGGCCATCGGCATTGTCGACGTTTGTTCGAATCTCGGTCAATACGCCATTCCCATCAAACCGTTCTATGGTTGCCGGATCACCAAACTTTGCCCAACGCATATCAGCGCCAACATTATATTCCATAGGCCCCCAACGATCTGACAAGGAGATACTTCCACCCGGTGACGTGCCAGTACCCACGGTTTCCCTTACAGCGAGCTCCCAGCGGATAGTGGCCTCGGCATTTTCGCTGAGGATGACATTCACTACCTGAAGATGTCCTTGCAGATCGATATCCCTGACCTTTACTCGAATTAATTCAATCCGCTCAACAAGATCGGCAGATATTCTACCTAATATGGCTGAGGGTGAATCCTGCTTGGTACTCGGACGTTTATCATTGATGAGGATGTTTCCCACCGCCGTACCAAATCCGCGTAAATCCCCACCATTGTCTGGGGTAAAACCCGGCACCCTGTTTACCATATCCAGGGCAGTATTAACCTGATAGCGTTGAAAAAATGCAGGGAGATAGGTTACCAGATCATCTTCATTGGAAGATTCATTCCCTGAATCCGGATCTGAGTTTGCATTATTTACTATTGTCGATGAGGAGGTCTGCGCAAATATTGAAATCGTATAGATTAACGTCAGCGCAAAAAAGGTTAGACGTATAGACCAATGATTGGTACGCATTTAATACTCCAGAGAGAATGCTTTTTTAGCACTGAAATGTAACAGTATGTGAGTGACAATGAATTAGTTTGCCACACTTACCTCTACAAAAATTGGAATAATTATGAATTTAAAAACAAATAGATAAGGAATTATTTCGCTGCGTCTACCGCGGCTATCCCATTCAGAGACATGAAATAGGAAATTACATCCAGATATGTTTCTTCTGACAGACTGCCAGGTGAATCTTGCGGCATGGTATTACTGATTAAGCCATAGTAATCATTAATAATAGCCACGGTATTTTCTGATTGCTTAAAGATACTCCTGAAGTCGCGCGGGATATGACAGTTGCGGCATATATCCTTGAAGGTATCCGACCCCCTCTGAGCCTGCTCCGTAGTATAGACACCCTGAAGTACACCGGAGGCTGTTTCTTCCTGCGCCATAGTGGTACAGGCAATAAGTGATAACGTTATTATCAACAAGGTAAGGGATTTAAATACTATTTTGATGTTCAATTTTATATCCTTTTTTTAATCAACTAACAGTAACAAATATATTTACTTTTTTATTCAAGATTTAGTTCGGTAATGCAAAGACATATATTGCGTTATGCATACGGGCCGTTTTAAGTTCGGGCGCCAATGCCAATTTTCCGCTGGTATGGGCCGCGCCGTCTCCTGTTAATATCGCAAGGTATTGTTTGCCATCTACAGCATAGGTTATGGTGCTACTTTGAATTATCCCACCTAGAATAGATTCCCACAGCTTGTCACCATTACCCGCATCAAAAGCCATAATACGTCGGTTCATGTCGCCCCAGAATATCAGATCGCCGGCCGTGGCCAGGACTGCGCCATTACTTGGAAAACCCTGGCTATGGAAGACTTCCTTGCGGCCTGTTTCCATGTTTATTTTGGCAAGGCCCACATAATGATCAGGATCGACCCCGGGTCGAATAAAGCTTGTTCTACTATGACCATTTCTTGTCCCAAATGCCGCAGTTCGATCATTACAAACATCATGGTAGGGAATATACATGGCATTTTCTCCAGGATGGTAAGCCATGGGGTAATAGCCTTTGGTATTGGCAAAACAGATCAATTCATGAAAATCATCCGCCTCGGACATGACCATGTCACGACTGATAATGGTTCTGCCGGTTTCCACATCAATATCAGAGATATGAAATGCTGGTGTATCAAACGGAAAAGGGATAGCCCAAAGAAATTCCCCATTTTCCCGATCCAGTACGGTGAGCCCCCCTGGTTCGCCCACAGTGAGTACCATATTTCGCACCTCACCCCGGGTGACATTAGGATTGATCCAATCCACCTCAGCTGCATCGGGGTTGAATTTAGATGTCACCAGAACTCTTTCCTGGGTCCAGTCCGCATCCCAATCATCTCCTGGAATGTGCTGGTGATACCAGGCCAACTTACCGGTATCCACATCCAGCGCCAGGGTGGAATTACAATATAATTCAGCCGGTGCAATTAACGGTATGGCAAAAGGATCGCCATTATGGCGTTTGTATCGGGTATGAGGCGTGGGGTTGGCTACACCCCAGTACACCAGGTTTGTTTTCGGATCATAACTTGCGGGCATACCCCAGGGGGCACAAGCCCTGCTACCGTCGGGTTTTCCACCCCAGGTATCACTCCCAGGTTCGCCATCACCTGCAGCGACATTAAAGCGCCAGACCTCCTCACCAGTTTCTGCATCATGGGCAACGATAAAGCAGGTCAATCTCACATTGGCCCCATCGTCACAATTGCGCCCGGTGATCATCTTGCCTTTGGCCACCATGGGACCGGAGGTATGCTCAATACCCAGTTTGTAGTCGTGTGCCTGGGTCTCCCAATGTAATTCCCCACCCTCTGTTCCCAATGCCAGGACATAACCATCCGGTGAGGCATAGAGTAATTTATCTTCATACAGTGACAGGGTACGTGTACGATCTATACCAATATAGTCTTCCGCATCAGCCGGAATGGGACGCTCATATTGCCATATTAAATCGCCATTAGTAGCATCCACTGCCTGTACGATCCCGGCAGGATTGGCCACATACATAACACCTTTATGCACCAGGGGAATATTCTCCTGATGAGCACCGGGATACATACCGCGAGTCCAGACCATACTTAGTTGGCCAACATTTTCGCGATTAATTTGATCCAGCGGGCTGAATCGTTGGTTGTCAAAGGTACGACTAAACATCAGCCAGTCCGCAGGGTCCGGGTTGAGCAACATCTCTTCAGTTACATCAGAAAATGACCGTTGCTGGGCTGATACGTGGATAAATGCGCCAGCTAAAATGGTTAGTAAAGATAGAACCAATTTATTAAGTCTCATATTTTATTTCCCCTGGATGGTGTAACGATTACTGCTACAAAAGAATCTTCAGTCGGTGATTTTGGCATAATCCCGAAAGGAATAAAACGTTGAACACACTCAATCACATAAACATACCAATTTCAGAAGTGTTATGAGTGTGTGCGAAGGGAATAAATAAGATTATTTTGTATCATGAGCTTCAGAAATAAAAAAAGGGGAACAGTGTTCCCCTTTCAAACTAAGATTAACTCGATTTTTATCTGTAATAATATTCAAACTTCGCGCCAAAGGTCATGAAGTTACCGGGACTTACATTTGCACCAAACGATCCCTTAGCAGTGAGCGCAGGATCTAATTCTGGATGGTATTTCTCATGTGCCTCTAAAATATTTCTAGCCCAGAGAGACGCCCGCCAGCTTCCGTCCTGATCACCAAAACCAATGGCTACATTTGCATCACCATTTGTGTCCCAGGATACAACCTTGGTAAAACCTGAACTGTCAGTAAAATACTTGTCTGAGATATATCCCCTGGCATTGAAATCAAATTGATAATTGTCAAAGACCGGATAGACATAATCTACTCCGAGGACAAAGTTCCAATCTGGCGTATAAGGAGCCTGCTGACCAGTACGATCTATGACATTATCTCCATCTGCATTTACGGTACAGCCTGAACCCGGGGTAACCACTTCCACTCGAGTGCAGCCTGAGTTAAAGAAGTCGACCATTTTACCGTCCATAATGGACCCTGCCAGATTCACCGTCAGATTTTCTGTAGCGGCCCAGTCAAATCCAAACTCCACACCGCGTACCCGCTGTTTACCCGCATTGATGTTCGCATTGGGGTCATCCAGGTTTCCCGTCTGACTTTGTAGTTGAAGATCCTTGAATGTAAGCTGAAAGATTGCCAAATCGTAGCGCACGCGGTTATCAAACAGAAAACCCTTGGAACCCACCTCGTAGGTCTCTGAATTCTCTGAGGTAAAGGAAAAGTCCTCTATGTCCCTTGGTATGGAAGTCTGTCCGGTATCAAAACCACCTGACTTGAAGGACTGTGCCCAGCGGGCATACAGGGAGTGATTTTCAGTTGGTCGATATCGCAAAACCACCTGCGGATCAAATTCAGTTCCACCGAAACTTTCCGGTCCATGTGGCCCTTGATCGGGTGTCCCGAAATCCGGTGCAGTTAGGCCCACAACATTGGCACCAACCGTGCCTTTCCAGTTTTCCGGTACAGTTCGATTTTTACGAAAGGGGTAATACCACAGACCTGCCGCAGCGTTAAAGGGGAGGTAAATCCTACTCCCGTCTGTAGCTGGATCGGCTTGCACATAACCACCCGGGCTACCCAGTTCTGGCTCTTCATTCACAATCCACTGTGCACCATAACCTCCGGCGAAGGTGAGTTTGTCAATATCGGAAATTCGCCCTCCCAAATCCAGAGAAGCCTTGTTATCCAGGAAATTAAAGGTGACGTTGCCAAATGCACTCTTCCAGATTACGTCTTCCCAAATTCTATTCATGCGTACGCCACGACGTACCGTAGCTCTTAAGTTGCCGGTGGCAATATCATAGGTGGTGTCCTGCCAAAAAAAGGCGCCCATCCACTCAATGGTCCCTCCGATTTCTGAGGTGAACCGCAATTCCGAACTCCACTGATCAAAATTCTGATGCCGTATCTGATTATTTTCAAAAAACGGAGAATCGAAGTTCTCTTCAGAGGTCTCACGGTCAAATTTGCTAAAGCCACTCAACCAGTCCACCTCTACCCCGTTATCAAACTGATAGGCCAAATCCATAGTGGCCGTGGTGGAATCTATCCACTCATGACCCAGAATGGTGCTAAAGGCATTGGGAGGCCCAATAATTGGGTCAGAGGTATCATTCAGGTAGGCCTGTCCCACCTCCCGGATATCAAGCATGCCTGAGTTAGCTGCCGTCTGACGAATGTTTGTGGGCACATCATAGTATGGGCCTTCATTACTTCGGGTAACATTTGAATCCCAACAATTTGCATTCGTACCACCTGCCCTTGGGATAGGTAGATGTGGTATATCGGTGCCTTCACCCAGGGGAGCATTCCTCCAGACTGAAAACGGTTCACCTTCATCACCCGGTTTTGTTGGTCCCTTCCTTGTAAACACCAGGGATTGTCCGGTCAGACAAATAAGTTTGCCTTCCGATCCCGCTCGTATACGCGATTTTTCAAGCTTAGAAGTCGCCTGAAAATTCTCGGTAGGAGTCCATTGTAATGTTACGCGACCAGCATAATCTGTTTGATGGGGAAAACTGGTTTCATCAATGGCATCTTTTAAATAGCCTGCTGTCGTTTCATATTTACCAGCTAAACGTACACCCCATGTGTCGGTAATAGGTCCACCGACACCAAAGCTAATCTCCTGTGTGGCGTTGTTACCGACCTCAGCATTTACATTGCCTTCCCACGTAGGGGTGGGTTTCCTGCTCTGAATATTGAAGGCCCCGGCGGTTGCGTTATTGCCAAAGAATATGGGCTGCGGACCTTTCAGTACCTCTATCCGTTCCACGTCCAGAAATGCCGCTTTCGCCTGGGATGCACGACCGTAATGAATACCGTCTAAAAAGATCGGGGTCGCCTGCTCCAGGGTAAGTGAATTACCCGTGGTACCAAAACCACGAATGGTAATCACCGTATCATTCTGTTGAGGAAGAATAACTACACCAGGTAGCAATGATGCAAGTGCATCCAGATCTCTATAGCCCTGCTTAGTAATTTGTGCACCGGTAAAGGTTTCGATAGATATGGGCACTTCCTGTATAGACTGTTCTCGACGTTGGGCGGTAACGACAATTTCTTCCAGTTGTTGTGCGTTAATAACGGGCGAGTGAATGGCCAAAAGTGAAAGCATCACACTTGTAACAGTGAGTAATCTAGATGGTTGAATTTGAAACATAGTTTCCCCCTAATGACTGGAATTTAACAATTTAGTAAAATCTTTATGATTCGAAAAAAAATCAAACCGATCACAATTGACACAATCCCTAAAACATTATCTCTTAACGTAAAAATTTACACATGATTTGAAGATTTATAATAGTAATAAGTATAGATTGTTCGACCCATAAGTATACTAATTAATTGTTTAAAGTTTATTGTGTTGTATTAATGTGAATGGATGATACGCCGGCGTGAATACAACTAAGAGTTGATTGTAAATTGATGATGTTAATCTCTAAATCCATCCAGAAAACAGACACCATATCAAACGTGTAAATACAGATAGGAATTTATTAATATAACTCTATCTATTGTCCCAAATTCTAATCAACAGATCCCTTACTGAGGATTGTCCCAGTGAACGGTTGGGCACCCAAGGTAAGCAACATCTTCTCTATGTCACCATGGGATTTTGATAGCGTCCTTCTATAACGATCATCGTATCTACCCACACCCACGTTGCGATAATAACGTGATTCAGGGTCCCCCATGGCAATCATCAACGGGGTCATACCATAGCGGTCTTGTGCATCCAGGTTGGCACCGTTTTCAGCCAGAAAATTCACCATATCCTTCCAACCCAGGGTAGTAATAAAATGCATAATAGACCGGCCGTCTGCCCTGCCTTTGCCGGGACCATTGACCGTACGATTATCTGTCAATTGTGCGTTGATGTCAATGTCCCCAAGAGAGAGAACATATTTGGCCGCCTTGATGGCCTGTTGTTCATCCCGGCCACGACGTTCTGCACCACCACCGGCGGCAAGCATAAATAATGTGCCGCCCCCCATGGTCTTTGCATTAATGTCTGCACCTGCCTCCACCATAATCCGCAGGGATTCGGTATCACCAGATGCCGCGGCAAGTAATAGTGGCGTTGAACCGACTATATCTATCTGTGATTGATTATCATGTACACGGAGAAAGGGATCATCCAGATAGGGCAATGTATATAAGACCGGCGAATCGGGATTGCCACCTTTAGCAAGCAATGCCTTCATCAACCTGTGCATGGGATCATGCACCCAACCTAACGCATCTGTCCTGGTAGATAACCAGTTACTCATGTTGAGGATGCCCTTGTGAACAGTATAGTGCAGCGGTGCCAGCCCCCAGGCGTTGACAATATTTGGATCGGCACCCTGTTCAAGTAAGAACAATGCCATATCTTCATGGCCGGATGCTGTGGCGATCAGTAGTACACTACCGTCTTCATCCGAAGTATCATTAATGTCTGCGCCGGCATCCAGTATATGATTGGCAGATTCAATATCGCCAGACTGTGCCGCAAATAACAGCGCTGTAAAGTTTCCGGTATATTTTCTAAAACGGGTAGACTTGGGAAAATTTTGTCCCATGGTGCTTTCGGTATTAACCACGTAGGGTTCGGGTTCCATAACTATTCTGGACCGTGCATTCAAATCAGCACCCCGCGCAATGAGGGCTTTTACAACGTCACTATGCCCTTCCGCTGCCGCCCACATCAATGCCGTTTGATTATTAGTATTTTCCCTGGCATTGACATCGGCACCATTCGCCAATAGTCCCGACACACCCTCTAAGATTCCAGTATTGGAACACGTCATCAAAGGGGTTTCGCCAGTCCATTTTTTAACGTTGGGATCAGCACCCGCCCTTAGTAGCTTGGACACGACCGAGGCATTCTGGTTAATGCACGCAAGGTGCAAAGGAGACACGCCATTTTCATTGGCAGCATTAACATCGGCACCATCACGACCAGATCGAATTAATAAATCCACCATGTCTTCATTATTGTTATAGACAGACCAGGCCAATGCCGATGTACCATCATTACGAGACGCGTTAACATCGGCCTTGTTATCCAACAGGGATTTCGCTTTGGCAATATCACCGTCACGCACTGCTTCCAAGAATTCTTCATTGGTATCATGTCCAAATGCGTAGACTTGACCGCTGTACACCACCGAAGCAATTATCCCGATACAAAGAATGGCTGAATGTTTATACCTCATATACTCTCCAGTAAGCTTTAACCAGAAGCTTGAATCAACTATGTCATGATGCCAGGTAGAATTCCGGACGCATCACTCCTGTCAGATAAATATTCTGCAGGGTCGATGTTGCCCATCTTCATCACTGCCAGGTGCAAGTCAGAAACCGCTTCGCCATCGAATTGAATATGACGTCCAGTGTTGAGCATATTCTGAGCCTTACCCATGACCATCATCGGCACATTGGTATGTAAGTGCATGTTGGCATCACTATGGGCACCGCCGGTCACTATGACTGAGTTATCCAGCAATGTTGAATCGCCTTCCTTAATTGAACTCATCTTCTCCATGAAATAGGCAAGCATCTCGGATTGATGCAGATCGATTTTCTTCACCAGATTAATGGACGCGGGGTTACCCTTGTGATGCGTCAATGAATGATGACCATCCTTTGCGCCTAGCTCGAGGTAGTTTCTATTACTGCCCTCGTGACCCATCATAAAGGTAATCATCCGGGTCATGTCGGTTTGATACGCCAGGACGATCATGTCAAACATGATCTTCACATGATCAGCATAGACCGAAGGTATACCTACAGGGCGTTCCAGCCCCATGCTTGCCAGATCATCAGCGGAATCAGCTGTCTTACGCTCAGCAACTTCAATACCGCGTTCAATCTCCCTGACCGAATCAAGATACTCTTCCAGCTTATACCGGTCAGTGGCATTTACTGAGGTCATCAGTCGCTTTACCCTCTCGCTCACTTCGTCCAGCACGCTGGTCTTCCGTTGCAGACGTTGCTGCATAGCGACGGGATCCAGCGAGTCTGTATCACCGAACAGGCGCTCAAATACCTTGCGTGGATTGATCTGTGTCGGCAAGGGTGTATTAGGATTACGCCATGAAATTGTACTGGTGTAATAACCAGCAAGGCCGTCTACCCGATTGAATGCCCACTCTGGTGGATCAACTCCGAGTTCCATAGAGGCCAGTTGTGTCTCCTCACCAATCTGCTTGGCAATGACCTGATCCACGGAGATACCCACACCGTCACCTGATTTTGATGGTTTGACACCTGTCATATATGAAGCACAGGGGCCGGAATGGGAACCCTGTCCTGCCTTGACGTCAAGACCACTTAAAACCATGAAGTCATCCCGATACTTTGCCAGGGGTGCTAGGGTCGGAGACATCTCATAATTACTGCCTGTTGTCTTCGGTATCCAGGAATTCATTTCTCTACCGGTATTGAGATAGATATAACCAATACGTAGAGGTTGTTTTCCCATCTCTGCTGCAAATGCCGGGACCATGGCATCCAGGAATGGTAAGGCGATTGTTGCGCCGGCACCGCGTAAAAAACTACGACGTGGTATGGCCTTCTTGAATATCATCATGGT